>DAIDJO010000025.1 GCA_027451345.1 Solirubrobacterales bacterium | reverse complement strand
GGAGCTACGCCTGGCACAGCCGGGGCGCACTGCTGCACGGCCTGCTCGTGGCGGTCGAGGTCTCCGCCGTCAGCCTGGCCCTCTCGGTCCTGATCGGCCTGCTGCTCGCGGTCATGCGGATGTCCAGGCCGCCGCTCAGCTGGCTCGCCGCCGGCTACATCAACATCTTCCGTGGCGTCCCGGTGATCGTCACCGCGGTCTGGGTGTTCTTCGGCTTCTCGGAGGTCACCGGCGTCAACTTCTCGGTGTTCGTGGCCGGAGTGATCTCGCTGACGCTGCTCTACTCGGCGTTCATCTCCGAGATCTACCGCTCGGCGCTCGAGGCGGTGCCCCGCGGGCAGCGTGAGGCCGGCCTCGCGCTCGGCATGGGCCGGGTCCGGATCTTCGTCTCCGTGATCCTCCCCCAGGCGACGAAGATCGCCATCCCGAACATCGGCAGCATGCTGATCGGCATGGTCAAGGACACCTCGGTGCTCTTCGTGATCGGCCTCACCGAACTGTTCGCGACCGTCCAGAACCTGGCCAGCGTCAGCTACGAATACTTCACGCTCTACACCGCGGCGGCGATCCTCTACATCGCCGTCGCGTTCGTCGTCGATTTCGCCTTCCGAACCCTCGAGAAGACGATGCAGACACCGCCGCGCGGGCGACTCGCCCGCACGGCGAAGAGCCGGCGCCGCCGCCATGTCGAAGCCGTCATGGCGCGGATCGAGGCCGGCTGGCAGGAGGAAGGTACGCCAGCACTGTGATGTCCACCCGGGCAGCACACAAAGAGACAGGGAGCTGTTGCCATGTTCAAGTTGGGTAGAAGGGCCACCGCGGCACTGGGCGGTGCCGCGACCGTCGCGGTCGCCGCCTCCGCGATCGGCATGACGTCGGGCACCGCGGCGGCCGCGACCAGCGGCCGGGCGGCGGCGAGCCCGCCCCCCGGGCTGATGACCAACGGTCAGCTCGTCGTCGGCATGTCGCTGCAGTTCAAGCCCGAGATGTACCTCAAGGGCAATACGCCGGCCGGGTATGACGTCGACCTGCTCCACAAGCTCGCGGCCTACGCGCACGTGAAGCTCGTGATCAAGAACCTCGGTTTCAACGGCCTGATCCCCGGTCTGCAGACCAAGAAGTTCGACATGGTCTCGGTCGGGCTCTCGCCGACCCCGGCACGCAAGAAGGTCGTGACCTTCACCAACGCGTACGTGCCCTACGCGCTGATCGTCGGCATTCCGAAGGCCGACGCGAACAAGATCACGAAGCTCTCGCAGCTCAACACGCCGAACTCGACGATCACCGCGCTGCTCGGCTCGACCGACAACGCGCTGGCCAAGACGACGTTCCCGAAGGCGAAGATCAACGCGCTCGCCGATCAGAACTCGGACTTCTCGCTCGTCGCCACCGGTCGGGCGAACGCCATCGTCGTCGAGGACTACCTGCTGGCGGCGTACAACAAGGCCTACCCGGGCAAGCTCGTCCAGGCCAAGATCAAGCCGCTCAACGTCCAGTATGGGTCGTGGGCGGTCCAGCACGGCAACACCGCGCTGGCCAAGTACCTCAACACGTTCCTCTGCACCCAGGAGAAGAACGGGACGCTCGCTCGCCTGTACAAGAAGGACATGGGCGTGAAGTCCTTCCCGGGAGTGCCGGCCTGCACGAAGTGATGAGCCTGCCGCGCTCGACAACAGATGTGCTCGTTGTCGGGGGCGGGCCTGCGGGACTGGCGGCGGCCGCGCAAGCGGCCGCCGCCGGCCTCATGGTGACGCTGGTGGACGAGCGCGTCACCCTCGGCGGTCAGATCTACAAGCGCGTCGGCCCCGGCTTCGCGGTCGAGGACCCCCGTGCCATCGGTCGGGACTACGCCGCCGGCAACCACCTCATCGCGGCCGTCGACTCGCCGCGGATCGACGTCCGCCTGCGCACGACGGCGCTCGCCATCGAGGGGATGACCGTGATCCTCTGCGCCGACGAGTCGCACACCGTGGCGGTGGAGGCCGAGCGGATCGTGCTCGCCCCCGGCGCCTACGACCGTCCGGTGGCATTCCCCGGCTGGACGCTGCCGGGCGTCCTCACCGCGGGAGGCGCCCAGACGCTCGTCAAGACGCAGGGCGTGCTGCCCGGCGAGCGGATCGTGTTCGCCGGCAGCGGTCCGGTGGCCCTCGCCTTCCCGGCCCAGCTGCACCACCTCGGCGCCGGCGTCGTCACCGTCTGCGAAGCGGGCCCCCCGCCGGGACCGTCGGATGTCGCCGCGATGCTCCGGGCGGCGGCCGGCAACCTGTCCCTGCTGCGCGACGCGATCGGCTACCGGGCCGAACTGCTGCGCGCCCGCATCCCCCTCCGCTACGGTCGCATCGTCGTCGCCGCCGAGGGCGACGGACGGATCGAGGCGGTCGTCCACGCCGCCGTCGACCGGGAGTGGCGGGTGATCCCGGGCAGCGAGGAGCGGGTCGCCTGCGACGCGCTCTGCCTCGGGTACGGCTTCCTTCCCTCGGTGGAGCTCCCCCGCCTGGCGGGCTGCGCGCTCGACGAGGACGAGGATCTCGGCGGCGCCGTCGTGCGCCTGGACGAGTGGATGCGCACCACGGTCCCGAACATCCACGCCGCGGGGGACGGGACCGGCGTCGAGGGCTCGCTCGTCGCCATCGACGAGGGACGGCTGGCCGCGCTCGGAGTCGCGATGGACCTCGGCGCGCTCACGCGCGAGGCCGCGGAGGAACGCGCGCGGCCGCTGCGCCGCCGCCTGCGGCAGCGCAGCGCCTTCCGCTCGGCGCTGCGCCGCATGCACCGCGTCGGCCCCGGCATCTACGAGCTCTCGACCCCGGACACGATGATCTGCCGCTGCGAGGAGCTCACGCGCGCGCGGATCGATCCGGCGATCGCCGCCTCCACCGATCCGGGGGTCGTCAAGGGCCTGACGCGCGCCGGCATGGGCCTCTGCCAGGGGCGCAACTGCGAGCGCACCATCGCCGCGCTGATCGCGCGCCGGCATGGGCTGGAGCTGGCGAGCCTTCCGCCGACGAACCCGCGCCTGCCCGCGCGCCCCGTCTCGCTCGGCGCCATCGCCGATCAGGAGATCGAGGACCATGGCTTCTTCACCGCTGCCGCCGAACCCCGCGATTGACATGCCGACCGGCCACCCCGACAGCTCGCACGTCGCACCGACGGCTCCCGCCTGGTTGGCGCTCACCGAGACGAGCGCGGCGCTGCCCACCGACACCGACGTGCTGGTGATCGGCGGTGGCCTGATCGGGTGCGCCCTCACGTACTACCTGGCGCGCGCCGGGGTCGAGGTGACCCTGCTCGAGCGCGGCGAGCTCAACCGGGCCGCATCGGGCACCAACGCGGGCAGCTTCCACCTGCAGATCGCGATCCATCAGCTCACCGGCCTGGAGGTGGACAGCCTGGCGGACCGCCTGCTCACCGAGATCCGCCTCTACGTCGAGGGCGCGCGGCTCTGGGAGGAGCTCGAGACCGAGCTCCAGGGTTCGCTCGAGATGCACACCACCGGCGGCCTGATGGTCGCCGAGACCGACGCCGAACTCGCGCTGCTGCACGCCAAACAGCGCATCGAGGCGGACGCCGGGCTGGAGACGCACGTGCTCGAGGGCGCGGAGCTGCGCTCGTTCGCGCCGTTCCTGGCCGATGACCTGAAGGGCGCCACCTACTGCCCGGCCGAGGGGCACGCCAACCCGCTGCTGGCCGCGCCGCTCTACGCGCTGCGGGCCTCCCAGGCGGGTGCGGCGATCCGCACCAACGCGGCGGTTCATTCGATTGACATCGGGACCCAGGGCGGCTTCACCGTCCACACCGCACGGGGCCGGGTGCGGGCCGCGCGAATCGTCAACGCCGCCGGCGGCTGGACGAACGAGGTCGCCGCGATGATCGGACAGCACCATCCGGTACGGCGGGATGGCCTCCACGTCAACGTGACCGAGCCGCGCGAGCGCCTGCTCACGCCGCTCGTCCAGCACATCGGGCGACGGCTGACGCTCAAGCAGGCGTCGAACAACACCTTCATCATCGGCGGCGGCTGGCCGTCCCGCGCCCACGGCGCCGACGGTGGCTACCGGACGGTGTGGGAGAGCACCGCGGGCAACGTCGGCGTCGCCGTGCGCGTGGTCCCCGCGCTGGCCGATGTGCGCCTGCTGCGCACCTGGTCGGGCGCCCTGGCCTTCACGGACGACCTCGAGCCGCTCGTCGGCGCCTCCCGGCGCGTTCCCGGCTACTTCACGTGCATGGCGACGACCGGCTTCACCCTCGGGCCGCTGATGGCGAGGATGCTCGCCGAGACCCTCGCCCACCCCGCCGCGCGCTCGCCGCTCCCCGACCACTTCGCTCCCGACCGCACCGCCTCCGCGGCGCCGGCGCACCCCTGAAAGGCGGATCACATGGATCGCAACGACGTGACCTGGCAGGGCTACTGGGCCGCCTGCCCCACCCCGTACGGCGAGGACGGCGCGCTGCGCCTGGACCTGCTCGAGGCGCTGCTCGAGCACTACATCGCCCACGGGCTCCACGGCGTCCTGATCAACGGCACCACGGGTGAGTGGTTCTCGCAGACCGGGCCGGAGCGCCACCGCGTCGCCGAGACGGCGATCACCTGCGTCGCCGGCCGGATCCCGGTCGTCGTCGCCTGCAGCGACTACACGGCGCGGTCGGTGATCGAGCTCGCCGACGCCGCGATGAGCGCCGGCGCGTCCGGGGTGGCCGCGAGCGCGCCGGCGTACAGCCGCCCGCTCGACAGCGAGATCGTCGCGTTCTACGAGGACATCTCGCGCGCCCTGCCCTCCGCGCCGCTGATGCTCTACAACTGGCCAAGCGGCACCAGTGTCGACTTCAGCCCCGAGCTCTGCTCCCAGCTCGTCGACATCGACTCGGTCGTGGCGCTCAAGAACAGCACGGGCGACATGGAGCGCTTCGTCGAGGCCACGCGCCTGGTCGTCGATCGCGCCCGGGTGTTCGGCCCGTTCATGTCCCGGCCGGGCTACCGCGCCCTCACGCAGATCGGCGGCGACGGCTTCATCGGCGGCGGGGCGATCCTCGACGAGGACGATCCCCGCTTCTGGGAGGCGCACTGGTCCGGAGACTCCGCCTACTGCGAGACCCACGCGCAGCGCATCGACCGGATCTTCGAGAAGCTCTGGCTCCCCGGCGGCTGGCGCGGGCGCTTCGGGCACTACCAGAGTCAGCTGAAGGCGATCATGGCGATGATCGGCCAGCCGGGTGGGACGGTGCGCCCGCCCCGGCTCCCGGTCACGGACCCCGATGCGCTGCGGCAGATCCGGGAGATCCTGCTCGAGGAGCACATCCTGAAGGAGCCCACCGGGGTGGTGGCGTGAGGCGGGCAACCCTCCCGGCGGGCGTGCGACGGGGACCGGCGGTCACGGTCAACGTCGACGGGACGCCCCGGCAGGCGCACCTCGGCGAGACGGTCGCGGCGGCGCTGATGGCCGACGGCGGCCCGGCGGTCCGCGTCACCCGTGGCGGCGAGCCGCGCGGGATCTACTGTGGCATGGGTGTCTGCTTCGAGTGCCTCGTCGTCGTCGACGGGGTTCCGAACACCCGCGCCTGCATGACCTGGATTCGTGACGGGATGGACATCCGGCACATGGACGGGCTCGCGGCGGCCGGGCTCACAAAGGAGAACGATCACGATGCATAGCTCGAGCACACTGTCGGCCGACGCGGGGCCGCTCGTTCGCGAGCGGCTGTACGTGGGCGGCGAATGGATCGACGGTGAGGCCGAGCCCGTCGAGGTGCACGATCCCGCCACCGGCGAGCGGCTCGCCTCGGTGGCGAGCGCCTCCCCCGAACAGGTGCGGCGCGCCGTCGATCTCGCCCACACCGCCTTCCGGAGCTGGTCCAGGCGACTCGCCAGGGAGCGAGCCGCGATCCTCCGCCGCTGGCACGACCTGATCGTCGAGCACGCCGACGAGCTCGCGCGGATCGTCACCGCCGAGCAGGGCAAGCCGCTGGCCGAGGCCCGCGGGGAGGTGCTCTACGGCGCCGGGTTCGTCGAGTGGTTCGCGGAGGAGGCCAAACGCGCCTACGGGGACGTCGTCCCGACCAACCAGCCGGGCCGGCGCACGGTCGTCATCAAGCAGCCGATCGGCGTCTGCGCGGCGATCACCCCCTGGAACTTCCCGTCCGCGATGATCCTGCGCAAGGCCGGGCCGGCCCTCGCCGCCGGTTGCACGATGGTGCTGAAACCGGCGAGCGAAACGCCGCTCTCGGCGCTCGCCCTGGCCGAGCTCGCGCATCGCGCCGGCGTGCCGGCCGGTGTGTTCAACGTGGTGCACGGGCCCGCGCCGGAGGTGGGCGCCGTCCTCACCTCCCATCGGGACGTCCGCGCCCTCACCTTCACCGGCTCCACCGCCGTCGGCAAGCTGCTCGCGGCGCAGTGCGCCGGGACGGTGAAACGGGTCCTGCTCGAGCTCGGCGGCAACGCCCCGCTGATCGTCTTTGACGACGCCGACCTCGATCAGGCCGTGGCGGGGGCGATGGCCTCCAAGTTCCGCAACGCCGGCCAGACCTGCGTGTGCGCGAACCGCCTGCTCGTGCAGGAGGGGATCCATGATGCCTTCGTGGCGCGGCTGACGGAGGCCACCGCGGCGCTCAGCGTCGGGCCCGGACTCGAGCCCGACGTGACGCAGGGACCTCTCATCACGCAGGCGGCCGTCGAGAAGGTCGAGCGCCACGTCTCCGACGCGATCTCGCGCGGGGCTCGTGTCGCCGTCGGGGGACGTCGCCACCCCCGCGGCGGGACCTTCTACGAACCGACCGTCCTCACCGACGCGACCCCGGAGATGCTCCTCGCGCGGGAGGAGACGTTCGGGCCGCTGGCCGCCGTGTTCCGCTTCTCCACCGAGGAGGAGGCGGTGGCGCTGGCCAACGACACCGAGTCGGGGCTCTCGGCGTACTTCTTCACCCGCGACCTCGGGCGTGCGTGGCGCGTCGGCGAGTCGCTCGAGTACGGCGTCGTCGGCATCAACACCGGCCTCATCTCCTCTGAGGCGGCGCCCTTCGGCGGCGTCAAGGAGTCCGGCCTCGGGCGCGAGGGCTCACGCCACGGTCTCGACGACTACCTCGAGCTGAAGTATCTGTGCTTCGAGGGGATCGGGTAACGGCGCGGCGCGCTCAGCACCCGGTGCCGCAGGCCTCGAGCGGCTTGATCCGCTCGACGAGCGTGCGGGCCGCGGCGAGGACGAGGCCGCGCTCGTAGCTCGTCGTAAAGTGGAAGCGACGCTGGCGGTCGGGACCGGTGTCGCCCAGGTCCTGGGCCACGAGGGCCCCCGTGAAGTGTGGGCCGATCACCAGGACGCTCCATTCGCCCGCGAGCGGGTCGCTCTCCTCCAGCGAGGCGCCGCGCACGCCGGGCACCGGCTCGTCGACGAGCCCGATGCCGAAGGCGGCGCACAGGCTGGCGCTGCGGGCCAGGGTCTCGTACCGGCGGGCGGTGGCGGGCGTGAACCGCTCCGCGTGCTGGAAGGCGGAGAGGATCACGGCGCCCTCGCCGATGCGCAGCGCCCGGTTCTCCAGGAGGTGGCTGATCGGCAGCAGCAGCTCCTTGGTGGCCATCTCGGTCTCACGGCCTGCGCTGATGATCTCGAACGGCGTCCTGCCCGCGCCGGAGCGGTTGCGCAGGGAGTGGCGTCGCCAGGCGGTCCGCACGGTCGGCGTCAGCGGCCCGGGGCGGCCCCAGAGCCAGCCCTGTCCGAGTCGCGCGCCGAGCGAGCGCGCCACGGCCAGATGGGCGTCGGTCTCGATCCCCTCGGCCAGGATCGTCGCCCCGGTCCGCTCGCACTCGGCCGCGACGGCGCTGACGATCGCCGCCTGATCGGTGGACGGACGCTGCTGGACGAGACGGAGATCGAGCTTGATCACGTCGGGCTCCACGAACGGCAGCAGGGCGAGCGAGCGCTCATCGGCGCCGAGGTCGTCGAGGGCGATCCCGAAGCCGGCCGCACGGCTCTCGGCGATCGTCGCGGACAGCTCCGCCGGACGGTCGGTGAGCGCCCGCTCGGTGATCTCGAAGACGAGATCGAGCTCGAGCAGCGCGGCGCCCCAGATGTCGGCGTAGCGCTCCGGGCACGGTTGGCCGAGCGCCGAGGGTTCGCAGTTGAGGAACAGGCTCTGCTTGCGACCGAGTCCCGCCTCCATCGCGCTGCGCACCGCCGTCACGCGGCACAGCCAGTCGAGGTCGGCGACGCGTCCCGCCGCCGCGGCGGCCGCGAAGAGCGCGTCGGGGCGCTCGAGGCAGGAGCCGCGGGGACCACGGACGAGCGCCTCGTAGGCGACCGTCTCGGCGGTGACCATGTCGACGATCGGCTGGAACACGCTCGTGATGTTCTCGGTGTCGAGGATCCGGTCGAGCTCCGCGAGCTCCTGGCTCGACGGCCCGGCGACGGGCTGCCTGAGCGCCACGCGGCCGGAGTGGGCGTCCTGCCCGAGCACGTGCACGTGAAAGACGTTCTTGCCGGAGCGCTTGGCGATGTACATCGCCGTGTCGGCGTGCCGGAGGAGCTCCTCGGCGCTCGCCGCGTCCCGCGGATAGCTCGAGACGCCGACGCTGGCGCCGATCGCCAGCTGGCCGATCGACAGCGACACCGGCTCGCGCAGCGTGGTGAGGATGCGCGAGGCCACGTGCGTGGCGGCGTCGGTCAGCCCGCGCGCTCCGGTCATCATCACGAGGAACTCGTCCCCGCCGATCCGGGCGAGCAGATCATCCGGGCGCACGACCGAGCGCAGCCGCTCGGCCACGACCCGCAACAGCTCGTCGCCGACCAGATGGCCGAAGGTGTCGTTGATCCGCTTGAAGTCATCGAGATCGAGGAAGAGGATCGCCACCTCCGTCATCGCCTCGCCGGCGGCGATCACCGCGATGTCGAGCTCGCGGTTCATCGACGCCCGGTTGGCAAGGCCCGTGAGCGAGTCGAAGTACGCGAGCTCCTCGATGCGCTGTGCCGCACGCAGACGCTCGGTGACGTCCTTCTGGACGCCGAGGTAGCTCACCAGCCGTCCCGTGGTGTCGTGCTGGGGGGCGAGCGCGACCTCGTTCCAGAAGGTCGAGCCGTCCGAGCGGTAGTTGAGCAGGGTCACGTACGCCTCACGGCCGGCCGCGATCTCCCGCCGCAGGTAGTCGATCGCCCGCGCATCGGTCTCGGGCCCCTGCAGCAGGCTGCAGTTGCGGCCGAGCACCTGCTCGGCCCGGTACCCGGTCAGCTGCTCGAAACCGGGGCTGACGTAGGTGAGGGGGTATCCCCGCACCGTCGCATCGGCGATCACCACGCCCGCAATATCTGCACTGACCGCCTGCATCCTCGACCCTCCTGGTATCGACGGGATCGTGATGCGACTTGAGGCGCTCCTGAGGCAGCGGCCGACGCTCACCACCCGCTCGTGCCGGGCCCTCCCTTGAACGGCCCGCGCAGATCGGCGGTGATCCAGCCGCCGTAGAAGTCACCGGCCTGCGCTCGCACCCGCTCCCCGTCGAGCCAGGCGGCGTCGACGCGCCCGGGATAGAAGGCGATGTGATCGGCGAGCGCCTCGTAGCCCGCCGACGGCCGCCGGTAGGTCCAGGCGACGGCCGCGTACCGTCGGCCGCCGACAACCGCATCGAGGTAGCGGGCGGTCCCCTTGAACTCGCACCATGTCTCGCGCCGGTCGCTGCGCTGCAGCAGTTCCCCACGGACGTCCTGCGGCGGCAGGTAGATCGTCGGGGGGTGGCTCGTCTCGAGCACCCGAAGCGCGCGATCGGAGTCGGCGATCACCTCGCCGCCCAGTTCGATCCGCACGCGCCGCCGACACGGCTCGACAGCCGGCGGCCGTGGGTACTCCCAGACGCTCTCGGCCGGCTCGGCGCTCATCGGGCCGCCATCAGGTCCGGGTCGGCCGCGAGCGCGACGCGCAACGCGGCGTCGAAGTCGACCGGCGTGATGTCGAACAGTCGCATCCCGGAGTCGTCGGTGACGACCGTCGGCACCGCGAGCCCCTCGATCAGCGGCCGGGCCACCCCGGCGTCGACCGGGGTGACGAGCCCGATCCACAACGACGAGAGCCAGGGTGTGATCAGCGGGACGGGGATGCGCGGCCGGCGCGGCAGGCCGAGCGCCGCCGCCATCCGGTCGAGCATCTCGGCGTAGGTCAGGACGTCCGGCCCGCCGATCTGGATCTCCCGCCCGGACGATGCCTCGACCTCGAGCGCCTGCACGAGGTACTCGAGCGTGTCCGCGATCGCGATCGGCTGGGTCGCGTTCTCAAGCCAGGCCGGGGCGATCATCGCCGGCAGGCGCTGCACGAGGTAGCGCAGGGTGCGGTAGGACTCGCTCTGCGGTCCGACGACCATTCCGGCTCGGAAGTAGGTGAGCGCCGGACCGTGCTCGGCGAGCACGAGCGCCGTCTCGTGACGGCTGCGCAGGTGCGCGGAGTGGGGCCGGTCCCCGAGGCCGCCGAGGTAGATGACGCGCGAGATTCCCTCCGACCGCGCCATCCGAGCGAACGCGAGCGCGGAGGCGCGCTCCCGGGGCGCGAAGTCCCGCGGTCCGCCGCGCCCCATCGAGTGGATCAGGTAGTACGCGCTGTCCACTCCCCGTCCCGCCCCGCGCAGTGTCTCGGGTGCCAGCACGTCTCCGGCATGGAGCTCGTATCCGGCCGCCTGGAGGTTGCGGGCGCGCGGATCGTCGCGGTTGCGGACCAGGCAGCGGACCTCGAACCCGCGCGCCGCCAACCGCTCCGCCAGGTGGCCGCCGATGAACCCGGTCGCGCCGGTGACGAGGACGCGCTCGGTCATCTCATCCCGGCTGGCCGCTCAGCGCTCCACGCTCCGGGGCCAGCGCCCGCTTCATGCCCTCGAGCGCCCGGTCGCCCACCGGCCGAAAGGCGAGCCCGAGCAGAGGATCGGCGAGGCGCATCGCCCCGCGCAGGGTCAACTCGGCGTCGTAGCTGACGCGCGTACCGCCGTGGCTGGGCTCGAAGGTGATCCGGTCGCGAGAGATGACCGTCGCATTTTCGCCCAGGACGGTGACGGCGTGCGGCGGGTCGTACTCGACGACGCGGTAGGTGAGCTGGGCGTCGCGCCCGAGGAAGCGCGCGACGAGCGAGAACTCGGAGCCCATCCCCACCTCGCCCGCCGTGAGGCGTTCGGCCTCGATCACCCCGGGGTCCCACTCGCGGGTGGTCGAGAAGTCGCTCAGGTAGCGGAAGACCTCCTCCTGGCTGCGGGACGTCTCGAGGGTGGCGCGGTAGCGGGCCATGGGCTCTCCTGGTCTGGTCTAGCGGTCGGTGGGTTCGGGCGGGGACGCCGCAAGGTCGAGGCCGCTCAGCGCCACGCACCTCGCCCAGAGCTGTTCGCGCTCCTGCGGCGTCTCCTGCGTCCAGGGCAGCAGATGGGTCGGGCGCTCGCGGCGGTCATGCCAGAAGCCGCCGGTGCTGCGAAGCGGCTCGTCGGCCGCGGTGAGCCAGACGATCGTGTCGGCGCCCTCCTCGGGTGTCCGCAGCAGCGGCGCCATGACGCGGTGGAAGCGCGGCAGCGACGCCTGGATCCCGGCCGTCTCGACCCACCCCGGGTGCATCGAATGCACGACGACTCCCGTTCCGGCGAGCCGCTGCGCCCACATCTCGGTGAGGATGACCTCGGCCCGCTTCGTGCGCGCATAGACGCTCGCGCCATCGAACGCGTCCCGTTCGCTCTGCAGGTCGTCAACCCGGATCCGTCGCGCATACATCCCCCCGGAGGAGACGTTGATCACCCGTGAGGGAGCCGCGCGCTCCAGCAGGGGGACGAGCAGGCCGGTGAGCAGGAACGGGCCGACGACGTTGGTGGCGAGCGCGAGCTCGATCCCGTCCGGCGTCGTCTCGCGCCGGCTCGGCAGGACGCCGGCGTTGTTGACCAGCGCGTCCACCCGCGGTGTGGCCGCCGTGAGCTCCGCCGCGAAGGCGCGCACCGAGTCGAGCCGGCTGAGGTCGCAGAGGCCGAGGTGCACGTCCGGGTTCCCGGACCGCTCGGCGATCGCCGTCCGCGCCCGCTCGCCCCGATCGGGATCCCGGGCGGCCACCCAGACGGTGGCGCCGAGGCGAGCGAGGCCCTCGGCGGCCGCCAGGCCGATCCCCGCGTTGGCGCCGGTGACGACAACCACGCGACCGTCAAGGCGGGGCAGGGCGGAGGGGGACCACATGCGGCGGCGGACCCGGTATCCGAGCGCCGTGTAACCGCCGATGACCGAACGGTCGAGCACCGTGTCGAGCGTTCGACAGGCGGTCGGCTGGGGCGGCTCGGAGGGGGTTCGGGCTCCGGTGGGCGGCACGTCGAGATCAGCCCTTTCGAGACGGCGGTCGGTGCGGATGAGATGCGCCGCGGGCGGCGCTGCCGTCGCGGCGTCTCCTCACACAGCGTAGAGCACCCTTGACAGGATTGTCAAATCTATGTCGAGAGTATGTAGAATGTCTGTCATGTCGACGGCACCGGCCGGCCACCGCATCGGAGAGTTCTCCCGGCGCGTCGGCGTCAGCGCCGACCTCCTGCGGGCGTGGGAGCACCGCTACGGGCTCCTCGAGCCGGTCCGTTCCCCCGGGGGCTTCCGCCTCTACGGCGAGGAGGACGCCGCCCGCGTCGCCCGCATGCGACGGGCCCTCGAATCCGGACTCTCGGCGGCACAGGCGGCCCGGGTCGCACTCGACGCCCCGCGTCCCGCGTCCGGCCTGATCGACGACGCCCGCGCTCGACTGCTCTCGGCGATCGAGCACTACGACGAGGCCGCGGTGCAGACGGCGCTCGACGACGCCCTCGCGGCCTTCGGCCTCGAGACGTTCATCCGGGACCTGATCCTGCCCAGCCTGACCGAGGTCGGGCAACGCTGGGCGGACGGCGAGGCCGAGATCAGCCAGGAGCACTTCGCCAGCCATCTGATCCGGGGACGGCTGCTGTCGCTGGCGCGGCTGTGGGGCCGCGGCGCGGGGCCGCTCGCCCTGCTCGCCTGCGCGCCGGGCGAGCGTCACGACATCAGCCTGCTCGCCTTCGGCCTGCTGCTGCGCTCCCACGGCTGGCGGATCCTGTTCCTCGGCGCCGACACCCCGATCCTCACGCTGAGCCAGGCCGCTGCGGCCACCCATCCGGACGCCGTCGTGCTCGTGGCCTTCGACCCCGGGCTGCTCGACGGCGAGCGCACCGCGCTGCGCCGCCTCGGCCGGAGCGTGCCGGTCTTCCTGAGCGGCCCCGGCGCCATCGGCGCCACCAGCGCCCGGGACCGGGTCCACCGCCTCGACGGCGATCTCGTGCTCGCCGCGGAGGCGCTCGCCCGGACCGCCTCGCCGTATGATCAGCCCTCCGGTCGAGATCCAAGCGAAGGAGGCGAGCACCATGCCGGCAAGGGCGTCAGCTGATTGGAAGGGTGGACTGCAGACGGGCGTGGGGACGTTCTCCGCGGGCGAGGGCATCCACGGCGAGGTTTCCTTCCGCTCGCGCTTCGAGGACGGCCCCGGGGCGAACCCCGAGCAGTTGATCGCCGCGGCGCACGCCTCCTGCTTCTCGATGGCGCTCTCCGCCGCGCTCGAGCAGGCAGGCACGCCCGTCGAGTCGGTCACCACCGACGCCACCGTCACCCTGCGCATGGTCGACGGCACCCCGACGATCACCTCGATCGCGCTCAGGACCACGGGGGTCGTGCCGGGCATCGACCAGGCCGCCTTCGAGGAGGCCGCCAACGGCGCCAAGGCGGGCTGCCCGGTGAGCCGCGCCCTGGCCGGCGTGCCCGAGATCACGCTCGAGGCGACGCTCGCCTGAGACGATCCCGATGCTCGTCGCCCCGCTGGGCGACGAGCATCGCCGGAGCACGCGCACGATGACCGACGCCCAACGGAGCACCCTCGCCGCGACGCTGCTCGGTACCGCCGCGGGCCTGCGCACCTTCACCCCCGTCGCCGCGCTCGCCGTGCGCGGGCGGCTCGGCGCCGACCCGCGCCTCGCACGCGCGGTCGGCCTCGCCGCGGCCGGGGAGCTGGTCGGCGACAAGCTCCCGTTCGTGCCCTCCCGCACCCGCCCGCTCCCGTACTTGGGGCGGATCGCCAGCGGCGCC
>DAIDJO010000024.1 GCA_027451345.1 Solirubrobacterales bacterium | reverse complement strand
CCTCCAAAGAGGCTTTCGACACCCCGCTCAGCCCGCCAGATCTCTCCGACGAACCGGGGCCTGCTACCGGGCGCTCCGGCGCCTACCCGGACCGGACTCCCACCGGCTGGCCTGACACAGCTTTCACGGCGCACCATGACGCTGATGCTAGGACAGCGGATCGATCGGCACCAGCGGTTCAAGCCGCTGGGCCAGCTCCCAATCCGCTGCGAGCTCGGCCTGGTGGAGTCGCGCCCACTCCTGCACCAGGCGGAACGCTCGAGCCGGCAGATACCCCTCGATGATCGATGAGCCGTCGAGCGCAACCTGGGCCCAATGCTCGCCATACCTGGCATGGAAGTGCGCCGGCAAGTGGTCCGGCCGGTACATGTAGATGACGATTCCATAGAACTCGCAGAACGGGGCATGTTCAGAGGTCTCGCTCATGGTGGCCCGCAGCGTCGACGGAACTTTCGGTTTGTCCCGAGACGTCCCCATTTGTCCCGAGGCGTCCCGAGATGTCCCAGGACGGCCCAGCGCCGGTCGAGACCGCAAAGGCCTCGGCCACCAGCCGAGCGTCCTCGGCTCGCGGCGCGTAATGGAGGTACTTCATCGTCGTCTGAATGTCCGCGTGGCCCATCCATTCCTGGACCCGCCGAACGTCAGCCTTGGCGATCATCCGCGTGCCGAAGGTGTGGCGCAGATCGTGGAAGCGCAGGTCACGCAGGCTGGCGCGACTGTCAATGGCCATCGGTTTCTCCCCATCCGCGGCCATCTTTTCTCCCCACTGACGGCCATGTTTTCTCCCCGCTGGTGGCCACGAATCTCCCCACCGTCACAGGGTTGTTGAGCGTGGTCAGGTCAGGGGTGTGACTCCTTTCCCGGCGGTCGCTTGGGCGAGGCGGTAGCTGTCCTGGCCGTCGGTGATGAGGACGTGCGCGTGGTGCAGCAGTCGCTCGACGGTCGCGGTCGCGATCGTTTTGGGCATCAGTTCGTCGAACCCGGAGGGGTGGATGTTTGAGCTGAGCGCGACCGAGCGTTTCTCGTAGGCGGCGTCGATGACGCGGAACATCGCCTCGGCGGCGTCAGCGGAGATCGGCAGCAGGCCGACGTCATCAATCACGACCAGGTCGGTGCGGATCAGTTTGCTGATCGCCTTGTTGATGCTGTCGTCGGCACGGTGACGGTGGATCAGCGTCGCCAGCGTCTCGGGGGTGTGCCACGCCACGGTCTTGCCCTGGTCGATTGCGAGGTGCCCGAGCGCTTCGATGAAGTGGCTCTTCCCGGTGCCGCTGGGCCCGCAGAGCACCAGGGTTTCCGCCCGTCCGATCCACTCCAGGGTCTTGAGCGCCTGTTGGGTCGCTTGCGGGATCGCGGAGGCCTTCTCGTCCCAGACGTCAAACGTCTTGCCGGCCGGCAGCCCGGAGGAGCGGCGTCTGAGGCTGATGGTCGCGCGGTCACGGCCGGCCGCCTCCTCTGTGAGCAGCACGCGCAGCACCTCGGCGGGTTCCCAGCGCTGGGATGTGGCGGTCGCGAGCACGTCGGGCGCGTGTTTTCTGACGTAAGGCAGCCGCAGCCGGCGGCAGAGCCGCTCGAGCTCTTCAGGGATCGGCGGCGCTTCAGGTGTCGTGATGGTCATGCGCCGAAGCCCTCCCAAGCCTTGGTCGATGCTTGCAGCGAGTTCTCCTCGCCACGGGGGAACAGGATCAGCTCCCCACCACCGGCCTGTTGCTGGTGAGCGAGGATCCGGGCGAGGTCACCGTCGGCGAACCGGCCCGCGCGTGCGCACGCCTCAAGCGCCCGGTCAGCGGCGGGCTTGCCGTGCAGCTTGGAGAGGTCGACGGCCTCGGCGAGCTTGCGTCGCAACCGTGGGGTGCCCTCCGCGGCCGCGCGCCGCAGCCATCGCTCGGCGCCATCGCCGATCGCGAGGAACGCGCGCTCGTCCTGGTTGCGGGCCCGGGGCCGGCGCGCAAGCGCCCCCTCCGGCCGTGGCGGGTAGTGCTCATCCTGGATGCTCGGCCGCCCCGGCGTGGTCAGCTGGTGGCGGGCGACCTCCCTGGGACCTTGTGGCCCGGTGGCTGAGACCACGATCAGCTCATCGCCGGCGGCGCGAACCCACACGATCTGGTCGACGAGCTCGTGCGGGACCGAGTAAATAGCGCTGCCAACGCTGACGGTGGACTGCCAGCTGACCTTGCGGGTCTCGCCGAACACCACAGTGTGCGGACGGGCCGGGACACGGTGCAGCCGCTCGTGCTCCTGCGCCAGCCGGAACACCGGCGGCTCATGCGTTGAGCGGTGCGGCCGGGTGTTCACATCCGACATCCACTGCTCACACGCAGCCTCGACCTCCTGAAAGCTCCCATATTCGTCCCGGAGGTTGTGGTCGGTCGGGACTAGATCGGCCTTCGCGATCTTCACCGTGTTCTCCGACCCGCCCTTGCTCTGCGGGTCCGCCGGCACACACGTCTGGATCGACACGCCGTAGTGGCGGGCAGCCTGCACGATCTGCTGGTTGCGGACCGCCACCCCCGCGACGTGATCGACGCTGACGGTCTTCTCGTTATCCGTCAATGCGTAGGTCGGGACCCCGTCGAAATACCGGAACGCACGGTCAAGACCGATCACCACCGACGGCAGGCTCTTGTCCCACAACGGGACCACGACCCGGAACCTGGACCACGCCAGCCAGGCGCAGAACAACACGATCCTGCGGTCCTCGACGACCGGGCCGTCACCGTAATCCCACTGCATCCACAGGCCGGGCTCCGGGATCCACGGCCGGGTGCGGCGCCCATGCACCCGCCGCCACTGCCGCTTCGCGTCAGCGACCCACCGCCGGGTCGTGCGCTCCGACCCCTCATAGCCCAGGGCCACGAGCTTGTCGTGCGCGACATCGGCGCGGATCTTCCCGCCCGAGCGCTCGACCAGCTCGTCGATCTTCTCCCTGAACACCGGCGCCATCGCCGGCCGCACCCGCTCCGTCACCGGCGCCACGCCAGCCGCCAGCTCTCGCTGACGCACCCAGTGCGCGACCGTCTTGTGATCACAACCAGCGAGCTTCGCCGCTCCCCGCAGCGAGCCCGTCAGGTCATAGGCCTCAAGAATCTCCATCACTTCCTTCGCTTTCTTCACACGGCCCTCCAGCCAGACGCGGAACAACGGTGCGCTGGTGGATAGCCGACCGATCAGGACAAAATCGGTGGGGAGGAAAGTGGCCGCCCATGGGGAGAAATAGCGACCGCCAGTGGGGAATTCTCGTGGCCGCCACTGGGGAGAATCACATGGCCGCCGTCACGCGACGGAGCGCTGACTTGTACCGGAGCCTGAGGGCCGAGTCGGACAGGTGGTCACCCGTGTCACTGGCGAAGACCAGGTCGTCATCACCGGTCCAGTTCGGTCGCTGAGCCAGACGGGCCAGCGCTGAGGCGACGTCCGGCGCCAGCGGCACCGAGCGGACCTTGCCCGACTTCGGCGTCGTCAGCTGGCCGCCGGCCCAGCTCGACCTCACGCGGATGACCGAACCGGCGAAGTCGACATCGCGCCAGCGCAGCGCCAGCAGCTCCCCCATGCGCAGGCCGGTGAACGCCGCCGTCAGGTAGATCGCGGCGTCCTGCTCCGACGCGGCGGAGCGCACCAGAGCCCACACCTCCTCGGGCGCCAGCACGACGATGTCACCGCTGGACAGCTGGGGATGCTTTTCGATCCGGGCGAGCGGATTCGCGTCGAGACCGTAGAGGCGCTGCGCCCGTCGGAAGATCCCGTGCAGCTGGATCAGCAGCTTGTTCTTGGTCCGGTTCGAGAGGCCGTCCAGAGTCCGGCGCCATGCCTCGATCTCTTCGACCGTGATCTCCTCCAGCGGGCGCTGCCCGAACGCGGGAATCAGGTGCGCGTTCAGCGCCGAACGGTAATCCCGGATGGTCGACGGCTTGCGCTCGCGGTCCTGGGCGATGAAGCGCAGCCACTCCTCGGCCGCGTCGGCGAACGTCGCGTGGTTTGACCGCATGCCAGGCAAACTGCCGCGACGGGCCTGGTCGAGTACCTCCCGCAGCCAGGCCTCAGCCGTTCGCTTGGTGAAGTAGCCGGCCGGGGGTCGACCCCGCTCCGACCACGCCGGACCGATCTTCTTTTGGACCTGCCGTCCGTCCGGCAGCCGGTACTTCGCGTACCAAACCGGACCCCGCGCCCGATCGACCCGGAAGACGTGTCCCGACGGCTCTGCGGCTGCTCCCATCCGTGATATTCAACCACGCAGTTGGGACATATTCGGGACATATTTGCCCTGACGAGCGTCGGCGCAAATCTCGAACCGCTTGATTTGCTGGGCTTTTGCAGTGCCGGCGCTGGGACTCGAACCCAGGCGCTTCGGATTAAAAGTCCGCTGCTCTACCAACTGAGCTACGCCGGCGTCGCCCCATGATGGCAGTCGGCGTCAACCCCGGTACGCCAGCAGCTCGATCTCCACCAGCATGCGCGGGTCGAGGAGCGCCGCGACCTCGACCATCGAGGTGACCGGCGGTGAGTCGGCGAAGGCCACGCCGTGGGCGCGACCCACCTCCTCGGCGCGAGAGATGTCGGTGACGTAGATGCGCGTCTGGACGACCGCGCCCAGGGAGCATCCGACGCGGTCGAGCTCATGCTGCAGCTTGCGGAGGATCTCCACCGTCTGCTCGTACGGGGTCGTGCCGACGACGAAGCCGCTGGGATCCACCGAGGTGGTGCCACCGATCACGATCCACGGCCCGACGACCACGGTGCGGCTGTAACCATAGACGGCCTCCCACGGGGAGGGTGGGTCCCCCGCGCGCCGTTCGATCTCCACCCCCGGGGGCGCGGCCCGGTTCTCTGGGGGCTCGCCGGAGGTCACGATCCGCCGCCCGCCCGCACCGGAGCGCTAGTGCCGGAAGTGCCGGCGGCCGGTGAAGACCATCGCCGCCCCGGCACGATCGACGGCCTCCACGATCTGGGGGTCGCGGATCGAGCCGCCCGGCTGGATGATCGCGGTGATCCCCTGCTCAAGGGCGATCTCCGGTCCGTCCGGGAACGGGAAGAACGCGTCGGAGGCGAGCACCGAGCCCCGCACCGGGCCCTGTGCCTTCTCAAGCGCGATGCGCACCGAGTCCACGCGGCTCATCTGCCCGGCGCCGAGCCCGACGGTCGCGCCGTTGGTGGCGATGACGATCGCGTTGGACTTCACGTGCTTGCACACCCGCCAGGCGAAGAGCAGCTCCGACCATTCGTCCTCGGTCGGACGGCGCTCGGAGACGATCTCCATCTGCTCGCGGTCCTCGTTGGAGGAGTCACGGTCCTGGACGAGCAGCCCGCCGATGACCTGCCGCACGGCCGGTTCCCGCAGAACGTCGAGGCGTCGCTCGCGATCGTCGAGGATGCGCAGGTTCGGCTTGTCGGCGAAGATCTCGAGCGCCTCGTCATCGAATCCGCGCGCGAGCACGATCTCGGCGAACTGCTGGTGGATCGCCCGTGCCGTCTGCTTGTCGACGCGGCGGTTGAGCACGATCACGCCCCCGAAGGCCGAGGTCGGATCGCAGGCGAAGGCGCGCTCATACGCCTCGAGCGTGGTGGTCCCGACCGCCACCCCGCAGGGGTTGTTGTGCTTGACGATCACGCAGGCCGGTACGACGAACTCAGCGAGCAGCTGGCGGGCCGAGTCGAGGTCGAGCAGGTTGTTGAAGGACAGGTCCTTGCCGCCGAGCTGCGCGACCTGGGAGAGGACGTGGGCTCGGGCACCGATCTGGGTGTAGAACGCGGCGCGCTGATGCGGGTTCTCGCCGTAGGGCAGCTCGAGCTCGCGCTCGAAGGCGCGCACCATCAGCGGGGGGAAGTCCTCATGCTTCTCCTGGAACCAACGGGTGATCGCGGTGTCGTAGCGCGCGGTGTAGGCGAACGCCTCCGCCGCGAGGCTCTCCCGCGTCTGCAGCGACAGCCGCCGGTCCGAGGCACGCAGCTCCTCGAGCACGGCGTCGTAGCTGGCCGGCGAGACGACCGGCACCGAGAAGGCGAAGTTCTTGGCGGCCGCGCGGATCATCGTCGGGCCACCGATGTCGATGTTCTCGATCACCTCGGCGTCGAGCACACCGCGCGTCGCCGCCGTGCGTTCGAACGGGTAGAGGTTGACGCAGACGAGATCCACCGGCTCGACGTCGTGCGCAGCGGCGGCGTCGAGGTGGGCCTGGTCGTCGCGGACAGCCAGGAGACTGGCGTAGAGCTTCGGATGCAGCGTCTTGACCCGGCCGTCCATGATCTCCGGGAACCCGGTGAGGTCGGTGATCGAGCGCACGCTCAGACCGGCCTCGGCCAGCTCCCGCGCGGTGCCCCCGGTCGAGATGATCTCGATGCCGAGCTCGGCGAGCCCGCGGGCGAAATCGACGATCCCCGCCTTGTCCGAGACGGAGAGGAGCGCCCGGGCGACCTGCACCTCGCCGGGCGCCGAAGGCTGCAGCGACGGCGGCGCGTTCGTTCCGGTGGTCATGGGCGCGACTCTACCGCTCGGGAAGGACCGCGAGGGAACCAACCAGCACCCGGCGTGGGTGGGTTGACGCGACACGGACCTCGCCCCGGGCGAACAGCCGCACGACCTCCGGCAGCATCTGATGCTCGAGCGCGTGGATGTGGGGCAGCACATCATCCAACTCACGGGCGTCCGGCAGCTCGATGCTGCGCTGCATGATCACCGGCCCGGTGTCGAGCCCGGCGTCGGCGAAGTGCACCGTGACCCCGAACAGCTTGACCCCGTAGGCGAGCGCCTGGCTGACGGCGTCGAGCCCGGGGAAGGCCGGCAGCAGCGACGGATGGACGTTGATGACGGCGTCCGGGAAGCGGTCGAGCACCTCGTCGCTGACGAGCTGCAGGTAGCCGGCCATCACCACGAGCTGCGTACCCCGCTCGCGCAGCCAACCGACCATCGCGCGGTCGCGCTCGCGGCGGTCACCGGCGTACTGGGCTCGGGGGAAGACCGCCGTGGGCACCCCGGACGCGGCCGCGCGGTCGAGCGCTGGGGCTTCGGGGTTGTCGGAGGCGACACCGACGATCGTGATGCCGTCGCGGCCGTGCACCTGGTCGAGCAGCGCCTGCAGATTCGTCCCGCTGCCGGAGGCGAGGACCGCAACCCTGAAGGTGCTCGACGGGCTCATCGCGTCAGCGGGGGTCGCTCATCGCACCGGCGCCGAGGCGACGAGCGGCAGCGGCGCGCGCTCGAGCGCGAACTTGCCCCCGGAGTCCTCGGTGCCGGCCAGCGGGTACTCGCCGCTGAAACAGGCGTCACAGTGCGCCGCCCGCTCGCCCTGGACGGCCTCGTAGACGCCCTCCAGAGAGAGGTAGTGCAGCGAGTCGGCGCCGAGCAGGGTGCAGATCTCCTCGACCGACCGGCCGTGCGCCACCATCTCCTCGCGCGCCGACATGTCGATCCCGTAGTGGCAGGGATGCTTGATCGGGGGAGAGGAGATGCGCAGGTGGATCTCAGCCGCCCCGGCGTCCCGCAGCATCTGCACGATCTGCGGCATCGTGTTGCCGCGCACGATCGAGTCGTCGACGACGATCAGCCGCCTGCCCCGCACAACCTCGGGAAGCGGGTTGAACTTCAGCCGCAGGCCGTGCTTGCGCAGCTGCTGCCCCGGTTGGATGAACGTGCGGGCGACGTAGCGGTTCTTGATGAAGCCGTCGTCCTGCGGGATCCCGGCGGCCCGGGCCAGGCCCCGGGCCGCGGCGTTGCCGGAGTCGGGGATGGCGATCACGAGGTCCGCGTCGACCGGCGCCTCCCGCCAGAGGATCTCACCCATCCGGGCACGCGAGACCTGCAGGCGACGCCCGTTCATCAGCGAGTCCGGCCGCGCGAAGTAGATGTACTCGAACAGGCAGAACGCGCGGCGCTCCCCGCCCGCGACGATCCGCGAGCGCAGCCCGTCGGCGTCGAGCACGACGACCTCTCCGGGCTCCACCTCGCGCACGTAGCGCGCACCGATCAGATCAAAGGCGCACGACTCGCTCGCCACGCAGTGGAGCGCGACGCCCGTCTCGGGATCCTCGATCACACCGAGGGCGAGCGGCCGCAGCCCGTGCGGATCGCGGAAGGCGACGACCCGGTCCTCGGTCATCACGACCGTCGAGAAGGCCCCGCGCAGCCTCGGCAGCACGTCGGCCACGGCATCCTCGATCTGCTCCGCCGGGTGCGTGGAGAGCAGCGCGGCGATGATCTCGGAGTCCGACGTCGAGCTGAAGCGAACCTCCCGGCCGCGCAGCTCCCCGTGCAGCTCGACGGCGTTGATCAGGTTGCCGTTGTGGGCGAGCGCGACGGTGCGGCGGTCATCCCGGATGATCGGCTGCGCGTTCTCCCACTCCGAGGAGCCGGTCGTCGAGTAGCGCACATGGCCGATGGCGAGGTCGCCCCCCAGCGACCGCAGCATGTGCTCGTCGAAGACCTGCGAGACGAGCCCCTGCTCGCGCGTGCCCATGATCGAGCCGCCCAGCGTCGCCGCGGCGATGCCGGCCGATTCCTGGCCCCGGTGCTGCAGCGCGTAGAGCGCGAAGTAAGCCAGGCGCGAGACCTCGCTGCCCGGCGCGAAGATGCCGAACACCCCGCACTCATCGCGCGGGCCGTCACGTGGGTCGAGGGCAGAGGACACCGGTGGCTGACTCCTCACCGAGCGTAGCTCAGCAGGGCGGACAACCCCTGACCGTGCAGCGCGCTGAGCTCGGAAACTGCGACGTTAAACCGTCCCGTCACGACCAGCTCCCGGCTGCCCACGACGCCGATGATCGGCAGCCCCTCGAGGCTCTCGCTCGGTCCGCTGACGATGAAGGCGGTGCCGAGGTCCTCCCCGAACGGGTCGAGGCCGTCGGGCAGATTGATGATCGCGCCGACACCACCCGCGATGCAGCACTCGGCGATGGCGACGAGGATGCCGCCCTCGGCGATGTCGTGGGCGCTCGTGAAGTCGCGGTTGCGGACGCCCTCACGGACGCGCTCGTGCGCCGCGCGGATCGCCGCGACGCTCTTGACCGGCAGCGCGCCAGCGGGCGCGCTGCCGTGGAGTTTCGCGATCTCCGACCCGTCCCGAGCGGGGTGGAACTCCCCGACGAGGGCGATGCGGTCGCCCGGATTGGCGAAGCCGAGCCGGCCGGCGGCGCGCGCGTCGGGCAGCTTGCCCACCATGCCGATCACCGGGGTCGGGAGGATCGGGCCGTCCGGGGACTCGTTGTACAGCGAGACGTTGCCGCCGACGACCGGAACGCCGAGGTCCCGGCACGCCTGCGCGAGCCCGTCGATCGCCTCGCTCAGCTGCCAGGCGACATGGGGCTTCTCCGGGTTGCCGAAGTTCAGGCAGTTCGTCACGCCGAGCGGTTCGGCGCCCGTGCAGGCGAGGTTCGCCGCGCACTCGTAGACGACCTCGGCCGCGCCGGCCCGCGGGTCGACGGCGACACGCCGGCCGTTGCCGTCGATCGACACCGCGATGGCCGGGATCGGCTCGTCGAGCGCGCCGCTGCGCGCACAGAGCACCGGCAGGGCGAGCACCGCCGCGTCGGCCTGCTCGGGGCGGCGCACCGTGCGCGATTGCACCACCGGGTCGTACTGCTCGAACACCGGGCGGCGCGAGGAGATGTTGGCGCTCGCGAGCAGTGCCTTCAGGGTCGTGAGCGGATCAGCGTCGGTGGCGACGTGCTGTTCGCCACCGACGTACAGCGCGGCGGTGGGCGGCTCGGGATCGAGGTCGTAGAGCGGGCAGTCGTCGACGAGCAGCCCCACCGGCAGCTCACCGACGAGCTCGCCGTCGCGCAGGACGCGGAACAGGCCGGTGTCGGTGACCTCACCGATCACCGCGGCGAGCACCTCCCACTTCTCGCACACCCCGAGCACCCGATCGACCAGGTGGGGCTCGACGACGCAGAGCATGCGCTCCTGCGACTCGGAGATCATGATCTCGAACGGCTCCATGTCGGCCTCGCGCAGCGGAACCTTCGTCACGTCGATCTCGAGCCCGACGCCGCCCTTGGACGCCATCTCCGAGGCGGAGGAGGTGAGACCGGCGGCGCCGAGATCCTGCAGCGAGGCGAGCAGGTTGCGGTCGAGCAGCTCGAGGCTGCACTCCATCAGCTTCTTCTCCGCGAACGGGTCGCCGATCTGGACGGTCGGGCGCTTGGCGTCGTCGGCGTCGGTGAGCTCGGCGCTGGCGAGCACCGATGCGCCACCGATCCCGTCGCGACCGGTGAGCGCGCCGAACAGGAGCACGAGGTTGCCGACACCGGCCGCCGCGGAGCTCGTGAGGCGCTCGTGCGGGGCCATCCCGACGGCCATCGCGTTGATCAGGCAGTTCTGCTCGTAGCTGGGCTCGAAGTAGATCTCACCGCCGACCGTCGGCACGCCGATCGAGTTGCCGTAGTGCCCGATGCCGGCGACGGCGTGCTCGAGCAGGTAGCGCGAGCGGGGCGAGTCGGCCGGCTCGCCGAAGCGCAGGCTGTCGAGCACGGCGATCGGGCGGGCGCCGACGGCGAAGATGTCGCGCAGGATGCCGCCGACCCCGGTGGCCGCCCCCTGGAACGGCTCGACGGCACTCGGGTGGTTGTGGGATTCGACCTTGAAGGCGATGGCGAGGTTGTCCCCGACATCGACGGCGCCGGCGTTCTCGCCCGGGCCGACGAGCACGTTGGGGCCCTCGACGGGGAGGCGTCGCAGCAGTTTCTTGGAGTGCTTGTAGGCGCAGTGCTCGGACCACATCAGCGACAGCATCGCGAGCTCGACGTCGCCCGGCTCACGGCCGAGCCCGTCGACGATCAGGTCGTATTCGTGATCGGTGAGCCCCAGCTCACGGTGCCGGCCGCGCCCGTCCGGCGCATCGGTGGCGCCCATCTGCCTCCTCTCCGGGCTCAAGCTACCGGGACGCGCTCGCCGACCGCGGTTCGGAGCGACTCGAAGATCGTCAGCCCGTCGGTCGAGCCGGTCAGGGCGTCGACGGCGTGCTCGGGGTGCGGCATCAGACCGAAGACGTTGCCGGCATTGTTGACCACCCCGGCGATGTCGTCCTGCGACCCGTTCGGGTTCTCTCCCGGCGCGTAGCGAAGGACGACCTGCACCGGCTCCGGCGAGTAGTAGCGGCCGGTGGTGTGCTTGACGGGGATCGAGAGCGACGGGGGGCAGTTGCGCGTGAACGGCGTGTTGTGGTCGACGACATCGAGCCGCACCTGCCGAAAGACGAACTTCAGGTGATCGTTGACGAGCAGCGCGCCGGGCAGCAGACCGCACTCGCAGAGGATCTGAAATCCGTTGCAGATGCCGAGCACCAGACCACCCTCGTGCGCGAACTCGATCACCGATTCCATCACGGGCGCGAAGCGGGCGATCGCGCCGGCGCGCAGGTAGTCACCGTAGGAGAACCCGCCGGGCACGATCACGACGTCGACACCCTGCAGGTCGCGGTCGCGGTGCCAGAGCAGCGCCGCCTCGCCGACCCTCGCGGCGGCAAGCTGGGCGTCGACGTCGTCGCAGGTGCCGGGGAAGCGGATGACCCCGAACTTCACGCCGCGGTGCCCTCCTCGCTCGCGCGCTCACCCCAAGCGGCCGTGTGACCGGTCTGGATCTCGTACTCCTCGATCAGCGGGTTGGCCAGGAGGCGCTCGCACATCGCCGGGAGCTGGGACTCGTCCTGCACCTCGAGCTCGACAAGCCGCCCGACGTGGACCTCCGAGACCCCGGTGAAACCGAGGGCCGGAAGCGCGCGCTCCACGGCCTGTCCCTGCGGATCGAGGATGCCCGCCTTGGGGCGGATCAGAACCCGGGCGCGCATCAGCGGTCGGTCGCCGTCCGCGCAAACCAGGCGGAGAGCGAGCTGTCGGTGATGCGCTCGTAGGCCTCGATGTAGCGCTCGCGCGTGCGAGTGACGATGTCGGTCGGGATCTCCGGTGCGGGCGGGAGCTTGTCCCAGCCGGTCGAGCTCGCCCAGTCGCGTGCGATCTGCTTGTCGAAGCTCGGCTGCGCGTGTCCGGCCTCATAGCCCTGGGCGGGCCAGAAGCGTGAGGAGTCGGGGGTGCACGCCTCGTCGCCGAGGGTCAGACGGCCGTGGGAGTCGAGGCCGAACTCGAACTTCGTGTCGGCGAGGATGATGCCGCGCGCATGGCAGTGGTCGGCCGCGTGTCGGTAGAGCGCGATCGCCGTGTCGCGCACGCGCTCCGCCAGCGCGCGGTCGCCGATCAGCTCGGCCGCGGTCGCGAAATCGATCGCCTCGTCGTGGCCGAGGTTCGCCTTCGTCGACGGGGTGAAGATCGGCTCGGGGAGACGCTCGGACTCGCGCAGGCCAAGCGGAAGCGGGATGCCGGAGATGGTGCCGGTGCGCTGGTAGTCGCCCCAGCCCGAGCCGGTGATGTACCCGCGCACGACGGCCTCGACCGGCAGCATCTCGAGCTTGCGCACGACCATGCCGCGACCGCGCACCTCGGCGGGCACGCCATCGGTCACCGACACGAGATGGTTGGGGATCAGGTGCCCGGTGTGCTCGAACCAGAAGGTGGAGATCGCCGTGAGCACCGCCCCCTTGTCGGGGATCGGGTTCGGGTGGACGGCATCGAAGGTCGAGACCCGGTCGGAGGCGACGATCAGCAGCTCCTCGCCGAGGTCGTAGATCTCGCGGACCTTCCCGGAGGCGATCAGGTTGAGGTCCGTGATGGCGGCCATGGCCGCGATCCTAGCGGGTGACGGGCCTAGGGAACCTGCCTCGGGACGCCCTGGGAGAAGGTCGGTTGCAGCGACAGCTGACCGCTCGCCGCGACCGTGTCGGAGGGGAGTCTCGGCGCCGACTGGGGCGGGCCGCCGGCGGGCGTGGGGGCACTCGCGCGCGGGCGCGCGAAGGGCAGGTGCATGATGTGTCCGGCGACCGCCTGGACCTCGGCGCGCAGGTCAAGCATCGGACCGGCCCAGACGAGCGCGTACTCGAGCCCGAACCGCAGCCCCTCGACGCGCCGGATCTCGAGCGCGTGCTCTGGGCTGGCCCGTGCAGCCATGATCGAGACCAGCGCGGGCAGCCCCTGGGCGAACGCCGTCGCGATCACCCCGGCCGTGCTGCCGATCGCCGCGACCGGCGGGAGTCGCTCGTAGCCCATCCGTTCGAGCGTCGCGGTGACGATACGGCTGGAGTTCGACCACGGGTCGCGCTGCACGAGCGACGCGGCGGCGAACTCCTCCGCCG
>DAIDJO010000023.1 GCA_027451345.1 Solirubrobacterales bacterium | reverse complement strand
GTCCCTGGTGATCACCGATCCGGCCCCGGTGTAGGCGTCGTCGGCGAGCACGACCGGCGCCACCAGCGTCGTGTCGACGCCGGTGCGCACGCGCGAGCCGATCACCGTGCGGTGTTTGGCGATGCCGTCATAGTTGGCGGTGATCGTGCTCGCTCCGAGGTTGGAGTCCTCGCCGATCGTCGTGTCCCCGATGTAGCTGAGATGGGGCACCTTGCTGCGCGCCCCGACCTCCGAGTTCTTCAGCTCGACGAACGTGCCCGCCTTGGAGCCCTCGCGCAGCACCGTCCCCGGCCGCAGGTACGCGAACGGCCCGACGCGCACCCGGTCCCCGATCTGCGCGCTCACGGCGTGGCTCTGGATGACCTTCGAGCCGGCACCGACGCTCACGTCGACGAGCGTCGTGTGCGGCCCGATCACGGAGCCCTCCCCCACGCTCGTGGCGCCGTGCAGGGCGCAGCCCGGGTGGATCAGGGTGTCGGGAGCCAGGGTGACCCCCAGATCGATCACGGTGTGGTCCGGGTCGATGATCGTCGCTCCGCCGCGCATCAGCTCGTCGTTGATGCGCCGCTGGGCGATCGCTCGCACGGCCGCGAGCTGCACGCGGTCGTTGACACCGAGGATCTCCTCGACCGCGTCGAGCTCGAGCGCGGTCACCACATGCCCCTGCCCGCGCAGGAGCGGCAGCACGTCGGGCAGGTAGTACTCGCCCTGCGCGTTGTCGTTGCCCACGCGCGCGAGCGCCGCCATGAGCGCGGCACCGGCGAACGCGTAGACGCCGCTGTTGATCTCGCGGATGGCGAGCTGCGCGGCGGTGGCGTCCTGCGGCTTCTTCGTCTCGACCACCCGCTCGACGGTGCCGTCCGCGGCGCGCACGACCCGGCCATACCCGGTCGGGTCGTCGAGGTGGGCGGTGAGGATCACGGCCGCGGCCCCGGACTCGTGCTGGGTCCGACCGAGCGCCGCCACCGTGCGGGGCGAGATCAGCGGCACGTCGCCGGTCAGCACGACGACGCTCGCCTCCGGGTCGATGTGGGCGCGGGCCGCCCGGAGGGCGTCGGCGGTGCCGAGGGGCTCGGGCTGGACGACGGTGAGCACGTCGGGGTCGAGTGACTCGCGCAGCGGCTCGCCGGGAGCGTCGACCACCACGATGCGGCTCGCGCCGGCCGCACGGGCGGCGGCCACCGCCCAACCGATCATCGGGCGCCCGCACAGCTCGTGCAGCAGCTTCGGCGTCCTTGAGCGCATCCGCGTGCCCTGGCCGGCCGCGAGGATGACGACGACGGGTCCGCTCACGGCGTGGATGCTAGAGGAGCCCGTCTGAGGCCGGGTCGCGACCGCCGCCACTCAGCTGGGGGGCCGGGATTCGAACCCGGACCTAACAGCTCCAAAGGCTGCCGTGCTGCCGTTACACCACCCCCCACCGCGCTGCGTCGGGACGCGGCGGACGTTACTGCACCCGACCGCCTCCGACGGGGGCCAGAGCCTCGGCTCCCCTACCGCCGGCCGAGCGCCCGCGCCACCGCGTCCGGCAGCAGCGGATCCGCGAGCGCCGCCCGCACGTCCGCCGGGCGATGCAGCGCGCGCTCGCCGCGCAGCATCCCCACCTCGAGCCCGGCGCGATTGGCGGCCAGGAGGATCTGGTTGAGCGAGTCAGGTCCCCGCCAGACGTGCTCGGGCAGGGCGAAGAGCGACGGCAGCGGCCGCGCGAGCGCGATCAGGTAGTACCCGCCGTCGAACACCGGCCCGAGGACGAGATCCGTCCCGTCCTGCAGATCGAGCATGGCGGCCTCCGCGTGCGTCGCGTGGAAGCGGGGGAGATCCGGCCAGACGACGAAGACCGGCCCGGGCGAGTGGGCGCAGACACGACCGACGGCGTCGGCGACCCGGCCGGAGATGCCGTCCCCGTTCTGCGGGAAGAGCTGGACGTCATCCCCGACGAGGCGGTGCAGCTCCCGGCCGGCGTCCGCGGGCTCGTGGGCGATGCAGATCTTGCGCGGCGCCAGCGAGCGCGCCCAGCGCAGCGCCTCGAGGATCAGGGCCGTCTGTAGCGCGACGCAGCCGTCCAGGCCGATCACCGGCTCGAGCGCGTGGCGGACCTCGCCACGGCGGGGGGAGCGCGCCATGAGGAGCACGGCGGGCCGCGGCGCGCTCTCAGCCCGTGCGCGCGAGGCCCGCCCCGCAGCCGCGTTCACGCCGGCCCCTCGGCCGGGGCGATCCGCAGCAGCGTGCCCGCGGCGCGCGGGGGCGCATCGGCCGCGACGATCCGGGGCAGCGCCTCGCGCAGCAGGGCGGCGAAGACGCCTGTGGAGCGAGCGATCAGCGCCGAGAGGGTCGCGACCGGGGTCGGCTCGCCCGGCACCACCTCGTTGGCGTAGTCCGTCACAAAGCCGACGAGGGCGAAGGGAAGCTCGAGCTCGCCGCAGAGCACCGTCTCGGGTCCTCCGGTCTGGCTGACCGCGCACACCCCGACGGACGAGAGCTGAGCGATCTCCACCGGGGTGTTGAAGCGCGGCCCGTCGACGTGTCCGTAGATCCCGCCACCCTGGAAGGCGAGGTCGGCGTCGAGCGCCGCCGCCGTCAGCAGGTCGACGAGGCCGTCCGAGAACGGCCCGCCGTGCAGTACCCAGTGCCCCCGCCGCGGATCGCCGACCTGGTCAAAGAACGTGCACAGCGAACCGTCGGGCAGGCGGTTGCCGAGAAACCACAGGTCGTCGAAGACGACGAGCGAGCCGAGCTCGAGGTCGGGATCGACCGCCCCGCAGGCCGTCAGCCCGATCACGCAGCCGGCCCCCCGCTCTCGCAGCGCCCAGATGTTCGCCCGATGGTTGACGGTGTTGGAGAGTCGGGCGTGCCCCGCGCCGTGCCGCGCGACGTGAATCACCTCGGCACCCGCCCAGGCTCCCTCGGAGACCTCGACCTCGCCGAACGGCGTGCTCACGAGCACGGTCTGCGCCGTCTCGAGGCCGGGCAGCGCGTACGTGACCGAGCCGGTGAGGATCCCGACCCTCATCAGCGCGGGACGCGCCCGCCCTCGGCCCCGGGCTCGGTCGCGGGACCCCGCGGCGCGGCGATGCCGAGCACGCGCATCGCCTTGAGCCCGAGTGAGAGCTTCTCCCGCCCGTCGGTCGACTGCACGTCCAGCCCGGTCAGCTCGCGCACACGCTCGAAGCGGTAGCGGACGGTGTGACGGTGCGTGATCAGGCGCGCCGCGGTCGCGTTGACGTTCGCGTCGCAGTCGAGGAAGGTGGCGAGGGTGCCGAGCAGGTCGGTCTCGTACTGCTCGTCATAGGCCACCAGCGGCCGCACCGTGTCGTTGTAGAAGCGCCGCAGCTCGACCGGATCGCTCATGTACGGGAGCAGCAGCTGGTAGGTGCCGGTCGCCTCAAAGGCCAGCTCGGCGGATTCGGGCTCACCCTCCACGACGTTCGCCGAGAGCATCGCCTCGTTGCCGGCGCGCTGCAGGTCCCGCGGATCCTCGACCCGGCGGGAGCGCCCGATGGCGAAGACGAACCCGGCCAGGCCGGACTCGAGCTCGCGCAGGATCGCGGCCGACACCCGTCGTCCGGTGTCGCCGTCGGCGTCCGGAAGGACGATCAGCACGGTGCCGGCGTCACCCTCGCTCGGCGCGGCGATCGCGCCGGGGGCGATCGATCGGGCGCCGCGGCTCGCCACCGCCAGCAGCCGCCGGCGCCAGTCGTCCTCGGTCGGGTTGCGCGGGTGGGCGCGGACGACGATCGCGCTCGCCCCGCCTGAGACGTCGGTGCCAAGCTCCCGGCCGCGCGCGACGAGATCGTCCCGGTCCCGGACCTCGCCCCGCAGCAGAGCGTGCAGGAACGCCCGGGCGGCCTCCTCGGAGGCGCGCTCGGGAGCGCGGACGCGCTCGACCTCGGAGGCGATCAGGGTGCTCACGAGGCTGAGCATCGACGGGTCCGGGGTGTGGTCCCGGGTGCGCATGCGCAGATGCCCGACGGTGGTGTCGGCCACCTTCAGGTCGAGCGCCTCGACGTCATCGCCGCCGCGCATCAGGGAGCGCTCGTCGGCCGGGGAGCGCGCGGTGACGGCGAGGATCGACCCCGAGCGGTCGATCAGGATGAGGCTCGCGTCGAGCGCGCGGCCCGCCGCCCGCAGGACCTCGGGCAGCCCCGCGCCCGCCTGGACGGCCTCGGTGATGGCGGCGAGCGCCGACAGGTTCGGACCCGCGGCGACGCCGGGCGCAACGGCGCCGTCCTCGGCGGTCACGCCCCGTCCCACGGCCGGTTCAGAACCAGTTCGGCCACTGCAGGACGATCCATGCGCCGAGCACGACACCGACCCCCACGAACGCGGCGAACACGTACCCGGAGAGCACGATCACCGCCACGCGCTCCCAGGGACGCCGGTGGCTCTGCAGCGCCGGGGCGAGCACGAGGGTGATGAACGCGACCAGACCGATCAGGCCGCAGCCCCCCGCGACCACATATGTCAGTTGCGTGTTGCTCATGCGCTCCTTTCCCGGTCAGAACCTGAGTGCAGGTCCTCAGGTTAACGACGCGGCGGCGTACTCGGCGCCGACCGGCTCCGCGACCACCGCCCCGGGGTGTCGCGCCCCGAGTCGCGCGGCCGCCTCGCCCGCGCGCTCGCGCGCCCCCGCGCCCCACCAGATCCCGACCACCGTCGGCCCGGAGCCGGACACCATCGCGTGCTCGGCTCCGACCGCGCGCAGCGTGGCCATCGCCTCCGCGCACCAGGGGCAGAGCGACACCGCCGCGGGCTGCAGGTCGTTCACCAGCAGCTCCGTGGGCAACCGCGGCACGGGGGCGAGCGCGGCGACGAGCGCCGCGTAGCGGGCGTCGAGCTCGGCATCGGCCCGGGGCAGGCCGAGCCGGTCGGCCTCCCGGAACACGTCCGGGGTCGACAGCGCGAACGCCGAGGGGAGCACCACGAACGCGTGCTCGGGCAGCGGCTCGAAGCGCTCGACGATCTCCCCCGCCCCCGTCCCGAGCGCGACGCCGGGAAGCAGCTGGCTCGGCACGTCGGCCCCGAGCTCGGCCGCGAGCCGGTCGACCTCCTCGGGCCGCCCGGGCGCGAGCGCCATGGCGAGGCGCAGCGTGGCGGCGGCGTCGGCCGACCCGCCCGCCATCCCGGCCGCCACCGGGATCCGCTTGTCGATCGCGATCCGCACCGACGGCCCGTCCCAGCCCCTGGCCCGCAGCCCGGCGAGCGCCCGCGCCGCCAGGTTCTCGCCATCCACGCCGGGGCACACGACCTCGTCGACGGAGCCGTCGATCACCTCGAGATCGAGCGTGTCAGCCAGCGACAGCGACTCGAACACGGTCACCAGGCGGTGCCGCCCGTCCTCCC
>DAIDJO010000022.1 GCA_027451345.1 Solirubrobacterales bacterium | reverse complement strand
CCTGCGCGCCGCGTTGATCGGCGGGCGGGTGCCGCAGTACACGGCGGCGTTCGACACACCCGGTGGCGGGGTGCTGTCGCTCTCACCCGAGCTGTTCCTGCGCCGTCAGGGCCGGCACGTCCGCAGCGGGCCGATCAAGGGGACGGTGCACCGGCCGTCGGACCCGGAGCGGGCCGTGCTCTCGCTGCAGCTGCTGCAGGCGTCGGCGAAGGACGCGGCGGAGCACGTGATGATCGTCGACCTGATGCGCAACGATCTCGGCCGCGTCTGCGACTACGGGACCGTCACCGCCCCGCGCCGTCCGACGGCCGAGGCGCATCCGGGCCTCTGGCATCTCGTCACCCACGTGGAGGGGCGGCTGCGGCGGGAGGTCGGGAACGCCGAGCTGCTTCGCGCCGCGTTCCCTCCCGGGTCGGTGACCGGCGCGCCGAAGGTCCAGGCGCTCAAGGTGATCGCCGAGCTCGAGCCCACCGGACGCGAGGTGTACACGGGGGCGATCGGCTATGCGAGCCCGCTGGCGGGGCTGGAGCTCAACGTGGCCATCCGCACGCTCGAGCTCGCGGACGGCCATCTCTGGCTTGGCGTGGGGGGCGGGATCGTCGCCGACTCCGATCCCAGGGCCGAGCTCGAGGAGACACTCGTGAAGGCACGCCCGGTCGCGGCCGCGGTCGGCACCACCGTGATCAGCGAGTGAGGGTCCAGCCCGTCAGGCAGGCGCTCGATTACGGCTCGCGCCCGGACCCCGGCCTCGGCATCTTCGAGACGATCCGCGTGGAGCGGGGACGGGCGCCCCGGCTCGGCGTCCAGCTCGAGCGGCTGCGCAGCAGCGCGTCGGAGCTGTACGGCGCCGCCCTCGGGGCCGCGCTCGCGCCGCAGCTCACCGCGGTCGGCGCCCTGAGCCTGCCGCCGAGCGGACGCCTGCGCGTCCGCGTGGCGCCCGGAGGCGGAGTGCGAACCGATCTCGGTCCCCGGCCGCCCGACCCGGTGTGCCGGGAGCTCGCGCCGTTCCTGCTGCCCGGCGGGCTGGGTCCGCACAAGTGGCTCGACCGCGCGCTGCTCGATGCCCTTGCCGCCGCCGCGGGCGCGGACGCGCTCCCGCTCCTGATCGACGCCGACGGGGCCGTGCTCGAGTCGGCGCGGATGAACGTCCTGATCGAGGAGCGGGGCCGGCTCATCTCGCCCCCCTCCGACGGGCGCTTCCGGGCCGGCTTCGGTCGGGACGCGCTCCGCTACGACGAGGAGCCGGTCGATCTCGACCGGCTCCTCGCGGCGGACGCCGTGGTCTTCACCTCGGCGTTGCGGATGCTGCGAATCCCGCTATCCGGCTGAGCTGAAGTCGGCCTCGAGCTGCGCCAGGTTCGGGATGCCCAGACCGGCGCCGGGGTTGTAGAGGGTCCCGGGCGTCCCGGTGTAGTAGAGGTTGTCGTTGCTGGTCCCGGCGGTGTTGAGCGGCGTGAACGGCGAGTTCCCGTACCGCGCGAACCGGTAGATCGCCGGGTTCCAGAAGCCGCTGCGGCCGCCGAGGGCGGAGTCGATCACCGCCGCCGCGCCGTTCAGCTGCGGGGCCACGAAGCTCGTCCCGCCCCAACCGGGCTCGGTCGCGGAGGTGAAGCCGTAGTGGCCGATGTTGCTCGGCACGTACAGCAGGTAGCCCGACTCGGGGTCGGCGTTGGCGGACACGTCGGGGATGGCCCGCCCGGTGCCGGTGCCTTTGATGACGGACGGGAACGGGTTGATCGTCCAGCCGATGGGCAGGCTCGGCCCGTACTCGCTGGTGTAGTCGATCGGCGTCAGCCACGGCACCGCCTGGAAGGCGGTCGTGCCGCTCACGCCCTGCTGGTAGCTCGGCTGGGGCTCGACGGCGCTGAAGCCGCCGCCGCCACCACCGATCGCGCTCTCGGCCATGGTGAGGAGGTCGACGCCGTTCAGCTCGGCGAGCGGCTTCCACAGGTAATCCCAGCCCCAGATCCGCTCGTGCGCGACGTTCAGGATGATCTCGTTGCCATCCGGGGCGGTGCCGAGATCGGCGCGATAGGGCAGCGTCGTGCCGCCGGCAGCGGTCGCGTACGGGCTGTCCGCCGGGTTGTCCACCGAGAGGTTGGTCGGCTGATCGGTGCCCGGGAACTGCCCGTAGGCGTCGTAGGCGCCGCCGTCTCCGGCCGAGACGAAGCTCGCCTGTCCCTGCGCGTCCATCTCGAGGAACGCCTCGTCGAAGGCGGTGAAGTACCCGGCCGCCTCCGAGCCCTCGGCCTGGAGCGCCTGGATCAGTGTCTCGGCGCTGCCCCAGCTCTGCGACACGGATCCAGCCACGTTCTGCGTGGCCGCCGTGAAGAGCGCGTCGATCGAGCCCGCGTCGCTGTTCGGCGCCTCGTACACGACGATGTTCGCGCCGGGCGCGACGGAGCCGGACTGCTCAACGTCGAGGTCGGTCTCCGCGGAGCCGGCGTTGAAGCTCGCCGGGCCCGAGCCACCGTCGACGTTCTGATACGTCACCGTGCCGGTGCGCGTGATGCCCGCCACGTTCTTCCAGAAGTAGTCCGGCGCCCCCGGGTCGACCGAGGCGAACGTGATGATGCCGAGCGTCTGTCCCTGACCGGTGGCGTGTGACCGGTACAGCGGGGTGAGGCCGTAGTGCTGGGTGAAGGTCGACGGCAGGTTGCAGTCGTTCGGCAGGCCGCTCGCCTGCAGGCACGCGTTCGAGCTCGAGCCGGCCGTCCCGGCCGGGGCGCTCGCCACCGCGTGCTGCGCGTTGCTGACCTGGGGCTGGTAGTTCGTCAGGCCGAGGATCGCGACGAGGTTGTCGGCGATCGAGGTCGGCAGCGTGGCGAGCGTGCTCACCCCGTGGAACGTCTGCGCGGCGATCCTCTCGCCCCCACTCGTGGACGCCGGGGTCGAGTACTGCTGCTGGGTCACTGACAGCGCCTTGTCGAAGGCGCCCGCCCGTCCGGTGGCGACGACGTCAAGGTTGTTCGGGTAGGCGGTCGTGGCGATCCCATACCCCGCGAGGTAGCTCTGCAGCGCCTGCACGGTGGCGGTCGGCTGCCCGTACTGCGCGGCGAACTGAGCCACCGACAGGTACGGAGCCGGGAAGCCGGTCTGGGCCTGCCGCTCGAGTCCGGCCAGGTTCGGCGACCGGAAGACGAACGAGACGGTCTCCGGCGTGCTGGCCGGAGTCGTGCCGAAGACCTTGGCGCCGGGGATCGCGGCGGCGTTGATCCCGACGTCGACCTGCTTCTTTGCGGCGCCGGCCGCCCTACCCTTCGCCGCCAGCGCCGGCGATGTGCCGACCAAACCGAGGCCGCATGCCAGTCCGAGGGTCGCGACGGCGGGTGACAATCTGATCCGCATCGACTGCACCATCCTTTGTGAGTCCGGTTGATGAGATTTGGTCGGTGATGCTAACCCCGCCGGATGGCTCGGCGTCGCAGTTGACGACGACGGTGGACGGCGACTCGCGCCGCAGGTATCGGCGCAGGCGTCGCCACCGCGCGAGGTCGGAGGCCTCGATCACGACCGCACCGTAGTGGCGTTCGGCGAGCAGTCGCAGCACCGTCGCCTGCGGGTCGCGCGTGAGCACGAGGGTCGTCACGGAGATCTGTTCCGGCACCTCCGCCGCCAGCCGGGTGAGCTGTTCGGCCGCCACGTCGGGGGAGTCGACCTCCGGCGGGAGGTAGGCCCCGCCGACGGCGAACGGTGCGATCCACACGTAGGCGCGTCCGGCCCCGCAGGACTTGGCCAACGTCAGCCGCGCGTTCGATTGCTCGGCGAGGTCGATCGCGGTTCGCAGCGTCGCGCGCACCCCCTCCTCGCCCTCACCGAGCAGGGCCAGGACGTTGCACACGCACACTGGAGTCCTCCCAAACTCCTGCATCGTCACGATCCTACCGCTCATTTCGTCGCGCTCGGCGATCCGTCCTCCCCGCCGTGCCGCCGGAGGGTCCCGCCGGGCCGGTGCCCGGCGGGACCCTCCGGCACGACCGCTAGGACGCCGGGGGCAGGGAGCTGATCGGCGCGGTGCCGCTGATCGTCAGCGGCAGGGTGTCCGAGATCCCTCCCACGTTCCACGGACCGCCCGTGATCTGCACGCGCAGGTTCAGCGTGTCGGGCATCCCCGTCGAGTTGGGCATCCCCGGCGTGTAGCTGAAGGCGAACGTCGAGGCCGGGGTCAGGCGCCGCGTCTGCACGTCGACCCAGTGGCCGGCGGCGTCCTGCTGCTGGAGGTAGATGACGTGGCCGCCGTGGGCGGGCGTGACGGTGCCGGACACCTGCACGGCGTCACCGAGGGCGATGGTCGAGGCGCTGAGCGTGGCGGTGACGGCGTCCTGCACCCCGACGTACAGTCCCGCGGTGCGCTCCCCGTGACCGGCTCGCACCACGTACAGGGTGTTGTGCAACGGGATCGTCGTGAACGAGTAGGCGCCCGAGTTGTCGGTCTGCGTCGACTGCATCGCGCGCAGCGGGCCCGTTCCCTGGCGTCCGTACAGGGTCACCGTCACGTTCGGCTGGGCCACCGTCGTGGAGCCGTCGGCGTACAGGGTGCCGCTGATCGTCTCCGGCTGGCCGTTGACCAGCGCCTGCGAGGAGGCCCCGATCGTGAAGGACGGATTCTGCTCCTGCTGCACGGTCAACTGCAGGCTCGCCGACTGGCCGACGATGTTGCGTGGGTCGCTCGGGAACACGGCGCGCAGGGTGTAGGCGCCCGCCTGGCGGAAGCGATGCAGGATCGTGAAGCTGGAGCTCGCGTCGGTCGATCCGACGGCGATGGTCCGCCACCCCGTTCCGTTGGTGCTCGTCTGCTCCTGCAGCATCACGCGCTGGTGGCGGTGAGCCGGCGACACGGTGCCGCTGAAACTCACCGTCTGTGCGGTGGTGGCAGAGGTGGTCGCGGCGTTCAGCGTCACCACCGAGGAGACCCACTCATGGATCGTGCGGCTGTGGGTGCCGCGTGGCCCGAGCACGAACCAGTTCCGGTTCGAGGTCACGACCCCGTCGGCCCGGACGAACTCGTAGAACCCGGAGGCGTTCGTCCGTGTCACCGACACGGGGGTGAAGCGCTCCGCGGGATTGATCCGATGGAAGAGCCAGACGCGTCGGAGGGCGTTGTCCGGTCCCGTGAGCTGTCCGTAGATGAGGACGCCCGCGCCGGCGGAGATCGGATCGGGCGTGGCGGCGATGGTCAATCCGCGATCCCGTCGCGGCGCCGCCGTCGCCGCCGGTGGCATCGCGAGGAGCAGCGCGGTGGTGAGGCCGAGCAGCACCGTGAGCAGCGTGACCGCCGTCCCGGCGCTGGATCTATGGTGTGACTGCATGTCGAACTCCCTCCCAGAACAGTGAAGTTGACACCGTCGGATGACGGTCACCCGAGAGAACAGGTCAGCCGTCAGGGAGTTGCGAGCGGGATGTTGGCCGAGTGTTAGGCGTGCGTCCTGCGGCGCTACGGGTTGAGCACGATCTTGAACGCACCCTCCCGCTTGCCCTGGAAGATCGCGTAGGCGCGCGGCGCCTCGGCGAGCGGCAGGTGGTGGGTGGCGAACGAGTCCACGCCGAGTGGGTCCTCGTCGGTGAGCAGGGGCAGAATGTCATCCACCCACCGACGCACGTTCGCCTGTCCCATCCGCAGGCTGACCTGCTTGTCGAACAGCTGCATCATCGGCATCGGGTCGGCCGCGCCGCCGTAGACCCCCGACACGGACACCGTGCCGCCTCGACGCACGAGGTCGATGGCGAGGTGCAGGGCGGCGAGGCGGTCGACGCCCGCCGTCATGATCAGCTTCTGCGCGGCCGCGTCGGGCAGGAGGCCGGCGAGGCGCTGTGCGAGCTTCCCGATCGGGCTGCCGTGCGCCTCCATCCCGACCGCGTCGATCACCGCGTCGGGGCCGCGCCCGTCCGTCAGCTCGCGCACCGCCGCCGGGATCGTCGCGCCGTCGCCGCTCACGTCGAGCGTGGTCACCCCATGTCCGCGCGCGCGCTCGAGTCGTTCGGGCACGAGATCGATGCCGATGACCGTCCCGGCGCCGCGGTGTTGCGCGATGCGGCAGGACATCTCACCGATCGGCCCGAGGCCGAGCACCGCGACGCTGCCCCCGGGCGGGATCTGGGCGTACTCGACGGCCTGCCACGCGGTCGGGAGCACGTCGGAGAGGAACAGGAAGCGGTCGTCACCGGGGCCCTCCGGCACCTTGATCGGGCCGTAGTGCGCCTGCGGGCCCCGCAGGAACTCCGCCTGCCCACCCGGCACCTGACCGTAGAGCTTCGTGTACCCCAGGAGCGCGGCGCCGGTGTCGTACTCGTGTACCTGGGTGGTTTCGCACTGTGACATCAGCCCCGAGTGACACATGAAACAGTGACCACAGGAGATGTTGAAGGGCACGACCACGCGGTCGCCCGGTGCGATGTCCCGGACCTCGGACCCGACCTCCTGAACGATGCCCATCGGCTCGTGACCGAGGATGTCGCCCTCGTCCAGGAACGGCGCGAGGACCTCGTAGAGGTGCAGGTCCGACCCGCAGATGGCGGTCGAGGTCACCTTGATGATCGCATCGGTCGGCTCCAGGATCGTCGGGTCCGGGACGGTGTCGACGCGCACATCGCGGACGCCGTGCCAGCTGAGTGCTCTCATGGGCCGGTCCTTTCCGGGCGGGGAGTGAGGTTCCGAGGTCTCGACGCCGCCTCGAGCTCGAGGCCGAGGTCGGTGAGCCTGGTGGGGTGCGGGTGAGACGGCCGAGTTCGCTTCACGGGGGATCGCTACCCCATCGGCTGGGTCGGGTGGCGGGGCGTCACCCGGCCGTCCCCCTCCCGCTGCCGGACACCCGCGTCGGGTAGCGGTACCGAGATCCCCACCACGCCGTCGTCTCAAGGAGGAGCCATGTCCGCACTCGAGGAGCGGCCGCCCGCACCCGTCAGCGCACCACCGGCCGAGTCGGGCTCGGCCCGCGCCGCGTGAGGCGATGACGATGCGGGTGGTCGTGTTCGGCGCGACGGGCAATGTCGGCACCAGCGTGCTGGAGGCGCTCGCGCAGCGCCCCGAGGTCGAGGAGGTGGTCGGCGTCGCCCGGCACCTGCCGGGCCGGGAGTTCGCCAAGACGCGGTTCGTCGCCGCCGACATCACCATGGATGACCTGGTCCCGATCGTGCGGGGCGCGGCCGCCGTGGTGCACCTCGCCTGGTTGATCCAGCCGAGCCGTGACCAGCATCTGATGCAACTCGTCAACAAGCTCGGCTCCCTGCGGGTCTTCCGCGCGGTGGCGGAGGCGAAGGTCCCCGCCCTGGTCTACGCCTCCTCGGTCGGCGTCTACTCGCCGGGTCCCAAGGACCGATGCGTGGACGAGACCTGGCCCACGCGTGGCATCCGGACCTCCTTCTACTCCCGCCACAAGGTGGCCGTCGAGGTGCTGCTCGATCGGCTCGAGACCGAGTATCCCGCCCTGCGCGCCGTGCGGATGCGCCCGGGGCTGATCTTCAAGGCGCACGCGGCGAGTGAGATCCGCCGGCTCTTCATCGGCCGGGTGCCGCCCGCCCTGCTGCGCCCGAGCCTTCTGCCCATCGTGCCGGAGCTGCCCGGGCTTCGCGTCCAGGTCGTGCACTCGCACGACGTGGGTGACGCCTACGCCCGTGCGGTGGTCGACCCGGACGCGCGGGGCCCGTTCAACCTCGCCGCCGAGCCGGTGATCGGTCCGCCGGAGTTGGCCGAGGCCTTCGAGGCGCGGCCGGTGCGGCTCTCGGCGCGGTCCGCGCGGGCCGCCGCCGCCGCGGCGTACCGGCTGCACCTCTCACCGGTTGAGGCGGGCTGGCTCGACATGGCCCTGCAGGTGCCGCTGATGGACTGCGGGCGCGCGCGAACCGAGCTCGGCTGGGCGCCCCGACACGACGCACGAGTCACCCTGTCGGAGCTGATCGACGCGATGCCCCGCGGCGCCGGGCTCGACACGGTGCCCCTGACAGGGTCGCTGACCGCCGACGACGGCGCCCCGTCTGAGCGCCGTCGCTCACGGGCGTCTCACTCCGCCAGCCCGCCCCGCGCCGCTCAGTAGCGCAGGATGGCTCCGGTGCCGCCCACGGCCGCGAGCTCGGACCGGTCGTCGAAGTCTCCGAGCACGATCACCTCCGCGTCCTGGCGCAGCGCGCTGCGGATCATGCCGCCGCGAACCGGACCTCCCGCCAGAGCTCGTGGAGCCGCTCGGCGCTGCGCCGCAGGTGGGCATCGAGGTCGGCCTCGATGCTGCGCTCGTAGTTGGCCTCCGACCAGCCTCCCTGCCGGTGGCGGCCGTGCACGTCTTCGTGGACCTCCTCGCGCAGGAGGTGACCACCGGGGGTCGGGCCGCGCGGGACGAAGAAGCGCGCGTCGCGGCGGTTCACGAGCGCGACGCAGACGCTGGCGGGCTCGGGCGTGGGCAGCAGCGGTTCCAGCTTCGGGATCGGCTCGATCGCGACCTCCGAGGGCACCACGTGCGGCAGCCGTACCGCCTCGAACAGTGTCTCCTGGCTGGAGCAGTACACGGCGACGCCGTGGACCCCGGAAGGGTCGAGCTCCTCGGAGAGGTAGCGGCCCACCCGATCGATGTCACGCTCCAGCGCCGTGCGTTCCGCGTGCTCGCGGGGATGGGCGTGCAAGCGCTGCCTGGCCTGATCGATCAGCGAGTTGATCTCGGTGGCGCGTGCGGCTCCGGTGGCGAAGCGACCGGGATCGAGGTCGAGGAAGGCGCTGATCAGCGGGTGGTCAAATTGCCGCGCGGCGAGTTCGCGCGCCACGCTCAGCTCGGCGGTATTCACCGTTCCGCTCCTTCGCCGGAGCCGCGGACTCCGGAGGCGCGATCGGCCTCATCCTGCGCGTCGGCCTCCCGGTAGGGATCGGAGTCGGCGTCCGGGTGAACCTCGCCGACGGGCGTGTTCAGCCGGTGATGCGGATCCTCGGCGGGGAGTTGCCCGGGTGCGTCCTTGGCGAGGAGATCGTTGCCTGGCGCCTTCGGCTCGAGGATGGCGCCCGCGCGCTCCGCCGGATCGGCGGCGCGCTCGTGGACGCGCTCCGGCTCGTGACGGGGTCCGGTGTGGGGGTGCTCTCCGGTCATGGCTCCTCCTCGTTCAGGGATTGGCGGTTCCTCACCCGGTCAACGGTCGGGACGCGATCGTCGCTGGCCCCTCAGGCGCGGCTCTTCAGTCCGACGTAGACGAACTGCAGGAGGTCGCCGATCGTCAGTGACGCGTAGATGGCGCCGAGCAGACGCGTCAGGCGCGGGGCGTGCACCAGGCCGACCATCAGGCCCGCCGCCACCCAGTGCCCCGTGCACTCCGGGCACGAGATCAGCTCGCCGATCGATCGCCGCAGCCCGCGACCGCGGGCCCGCTCCGTGAGCGAGTTGGTGCCGCTCTTGTCCTCGAGATGCACGAACGGCGCGCGCAGAAAGCTCGTCACGGAGTCCTTGGTGAGCAGCCGGGCGAGCTTGTGGGTGGCCAGGCCGAGGACGACGATGTCCCGGGTCTCGATCTCCTCGGGCAGGCCGCCCCGCCGCTCGGCGAGAATGAGCGCCGTCACGAGTCCGGCGTTGAACACCGTCGCCAGGGCGATGTAGCCGCCCATCGGCTGATACGAGTCCGCGTATCCGGAGAAGAGCCGCGCCTGGCCGAGCCCCTCGATCGCCCCGTCGAGGTGATCGGGGATCTCGCCGAGCGCCTCGCGCGCCCCCTGGTGGTTGCCATCGTGCGTCTTGGGCATCGGTCGGAACACTTCCCGAGGGGCGTCGCCGGCAACCGCCCGTCGTCAGGCGGTCAAGTCCGGGCAACGGCGCCGAGGCGGTCGATCAGCCCGAGCGCGTTGGCGGGGGCGAAGCCCTGCCAGTCGTTGTTGAAGTACGCCCAGACCGTCTCCCGGATGCTCCAGCCCGCGATCCGCTGCGCCCACTCGTCGAGCTCCGTCGCCGAGTAGTTGCCGTCGCGGCCCCGCGCGCCGTAGTGGAGGCGGAGGAAGCGCCAGCCGGCTGTGGCCTCGTGGCTCTGGAAGGGGCGGTCGGGATGATCTCCCACGGTGAGGGCGACGCCCGCGGCGCTCAGGCGCGCCAGCACGGCGGGGGCAAACCAGCTCTCGTGGCGGAACTCGATCGTGTGCGACCCCGGCGGGAGGGCGGCCAGCCACGCCCCGAGTCGCTCGTCGTCACGGTGGAAGTTCGCCGGCAGCTGCCACAGCACGGGGCCGAGCCGGCCGGCCTCGATCAGCGGGGCGAGCGGCGCGTAGAAGCGCCGGATTCCCCGGTCGAGGTCGGTCAGCCGGCGGACATGGGTCAGGTAGCGGCTCGCCTTGACGGCAAAGCGGAAGCCGTCGGGGGTGGCCTCGATCCAGCGCCGAACCGCCTCGGATGAAGCGAGGCGATAGAAGGTCGAGTTGACCTCCACCGTGTCGAAGCGCTCGGCGTAGAGCTCCAGCCAGCGTCGTCGGGGCTCGCGCGCGTCATAGAAGCGGCCGCGCCAGTCGGCGTAGTCCCAGCCCGAGCAGCCGACGTGAATCGCCGCCATCGGATCGGGTAGCTTCGCCGGTCGACCGGGGGTCGCTGGATCCCTCGCCCGTCGCCGCCTCGGCCTACGCCGCCAACAGGCCCTGGTCGCGCAGCGAGACGGTGAGCGCCTCGTCGAGCAGGTTCCAGATCTTCTCCGCCGCGGCCTGCTCCTCACCGAGGATGCGGCCCGCGAGCGCCTCCACCTCGGTGTCCCCGGCGCGCTGGGCCACCCGCCGCAGGAGCTCGTAGGCGGCGATCTCCAGGTGCTCGAAGGCGTAGGCGAAGGCGGCGAGCTTCGCCGGGGTGTCCGGTTGCGCCTGGAAGAAGAGGCCCCAGTTGAGAGCGCCGAGGCGCAGCGCGGCGTCCTTGATCCCGGAGGGCGCCACCTCACGCCGATCAAGCTCGGCCTCGATCAGTCGCTGCTGCTCCACCGACTCTGCGCGGTGCTGCGCGTAGGTCGTCGCCAGGGCCGGCACGCCGGCCAGCTCCGGGCCCCGGTCGAGCAGGCGCAGCGACTGCTCCTCGATCGCGTGCGCATCGGTCAGGTAGGCGACCAGCTGCTGGGGCAGCGCCTCGGGGGCCACGTCGCGCAGGGCCGCGTCCACGGCACGATCGAAGCAGCCGGCGAGCCGGTCGCCCATCGCCTGCTCCTGCTGTTGAATCCCGCGAGCGGTCGCCGCCGTCCCCGCCTCGCCGGCGCGCTCGGCGAGCGCCGCCAGCAGGTGGTAGGCGGCCTGCTCCATGTGCTCGTAGGAGAAGGCGTGGGCGACGAGCTTGCCGGGCGTGTCGGGTTGGGCGGCGGCGAAGGCACCGAAGCCGGCGCCGGTGAGCGTGCCGAGCAGGTCCTTCAGCTTCGATGGGCTCGCTCCGTGGCGCTCGAGCAGTTCGGCGACCAGTTGATCATGCTCCTCCGTCTCCGCGCGGTGGGCGTCGAAGATCCCGGCCGTCACCGCGTCGCCGGCGAGCCCGGGCGCCGCCCGCATCTGCACCAGCGCCTGCCGCTCGATCGAGTGCACGTCGGTCAGGTACTTGACCAGCTGCTCGTTCAGGTTGTTCGGGGCCATGGGGCACACCTCCCGTCGTCGCCGTTACCCGGGTACCTCGCCCGGACACAACCTCGGTAAACGGACAGCGGCCCCGTTAGGATCGCGCGATGGCCGTCGTCTGCGTCCGAGCCCCCCTGCGCGCGCTCGCCGGTGGGCGCGGCGAGCATGACCTGGAGGGGGTGACGGTCGTGGAGCTCCTGCGCGCCTTTGAGGCGGCCAACCCCGACGCGGCCGGCTGGATCCTCGACGAGCGGGGCCGGATCCGCCGCCACATCAACGTCTTCGTCAACGGTGAGCGCGGCGCCGAGGGCACCTCGGTGGGCTCCGGAGATCGTGTCGATGTCATACCTGCAATCACGGGAGGCTGAGGTGACGGAGCTGGTCGTCGGGACGAAGAAGGGGCTGTTCCTGCTCGAGGGCGAGCCGAGCGGCGGCGGATCCGGAACCTTTGCCATCGCCCACCGCTCGTTTGCCGGGCAGCCGGTGGACTACGCCCTGCGGGATCCGCGCAGCGGTCGGCTCTTTGCCGCGGTCACCTCCCCGTTCTACGGGCCGAAGCTGTTCTTCACCGACGGCGACCCGGGGGTGGAGTCCAGCTGGCAGCAGGCCGATGGCGTCGCGCTGCCGGAAGGCGGCGATCAGGCGCTCGAGCGAATCTGGGTCATCGCGCCCGGAGAGGCGGACGCCACCCTCTACATGGGCGCCGACCCGGGTGTTCTGTTCGAGAGCCACGACGGTGGCGCGAGCTGGGAGATCAACGCCGGCCTGTGGAATCAGCCGTCACGCCGCGACTGGCATCCCGGCGGCGGCGGCCTGTGCCTGCACTCGATCACGACCTGGCCGGGAAACCCGGAGCGGCTCGCGGTGGCCATCTCCGCGGCCGGCATCTGGCTCACCGAGGACGGCGGCCGCACCTGGCGCCGCGGCAACCGCGGCCTCACACCCCGGTATCTGCCCGAGGCCGACATCGACCCGGACACCTCGGCCCTCTGTGTCCACCACGTGGAGCGCTCGCGCAGCCGGCCGGAGCGCATGTTCATGCAGTTCCACGGCGGCGTGTACCGCTCCGACGACGCCGGCGAGAGCTGGGAGCAGATCGGCGCGGGCCTGCCCTCGGACTTCGGCTTCCCCCTCAAGGTCGATCCGGCCGACCCGGAGAGCGCCTACGTGATCCCGCTGGTGGCCGACATGGACCGCGTGATGCCGGAGGGGCGGGTGCGGGTCTACGAGACGCGAGACGGCGGCGCGAGCTGGTCCCCCCGCGGGGAGGGCCTGCCCGCCACTCACGCCTACCTCACCGTGCTGCGCCAGGCCTTCACCAGTCGCGGCGAGGGCGAGGCGCTCGAGCTCTACTTCGGCGCAACCTCGGGCGACGTGTTCGCCTCCGGTGACGCGGGGGCGAGCTGGTGCACCGCCGCCACCCGCCTGCCGCCGGTGTTCTCGGTGTCAGCCACCTGAGCCGGCGGGCGGGGTCAGGACCGGCCGGCGCCCAGGGGGGCGCTGCCGGTCCAGCGGGACCGGCAGCGGCATCCACAGCACATTCTCAGCCGGCGACCGCCTGGCGCTGGATCCACTTCGAGGTGCAGGGGATCTTCGAGAGATCGCAGCGGTCCGCGTACGCGCGGGCGATCTCGGTCACCTCGGAGAGCAGGTCGCCACGGAGCGTCGTCGGCTCGAGGCCGAGCTCGAGGAAGTTGTCGTTGGCGACGAACAGCTCGTTCTCGGCGTCCTCCTTGCGGGGGTTGTCGACGTAGTCGATCTCCGCGCCGGTCAGCTCGGCGACGAGCTTGGCGAGGTCGCGGACGCGGTGGGTCTCGGTCATCTGGTTGAAGACCTGGACGCGCTCGCCCCGGGCCGGCGGGTTCTCGATCGCCAGCTGGATGCAGCGCACCGTGTCCTGGATGTGGATGAAGGCGCGCGTCTGGCCGCCCGTGCCGTGAACGGTCAGCGGGTAGTTGACGGCTGCCTGCATCAGGAAGCGGTTGAGCACGGTGCCGAAGTCGCCGTCGTAGTCGAAGCGGTTGATCAGCCGCGGATCCAGACGGGTCTCCTTCGTCTGCGTCCCCCACACGATGCCCTGGTGCAGGTCGGTGATGCGGACCTGGTCGTTCTTCGCGTAGTACGCGAACATCAGCTGGTCGAGGGTCTTCGTCATGTGGTAGATGCTGCCCGGGTTGGCCGGGTACAGGATCTCCTGCTCGATCTGGGTGCCGTCGTCGGTTTCGACCTTGACGGTCAGGTAGCCCTCGGGGATCTGCATGCCCGCCGTGCCGTAGCCGTAGACGCCCATCGTGCCGAGGTGGACGACGTGGATGTCGAGGTCGGCCTCGACGGCGGCGGCGAGCACGTTGTGCGTCGCGTTGACGTTGTTGTCGACCGTGTAGCGCTTGTGGTCGGCATCCTTCATCGAGTACGGGGCCGCGCGCTGCTCGGCGAA
>DAIDJO010000021.1 GCA_027451345.1 Solirubrobacterales bacterium | reverse complement strand
AGACCGCCGAGACCGCCGAGACCGCCGAGACCGCCGAGACCGCCGAGATGAGTGTCGAGCAGCCGCTACAAGTCTTTGGCGATAGTGCCTACGGGACCGGTCAGCTGCTTGAGATCCTGCAGGCCCAGGGTGTTGAAGCGTTCTGCAAGACCCAGCCGCCGCACGCCCCAGGCGGACGCTTCTCGAAGACCGAGTTCCACATCGATCTGGATGCCGGCACCGCGACCTGCCCCGCCGCTCTCACCGTCAAGCTCCGCAGGCTCAAGAGCGGCCAGGTCGCCCGCTTCGGCAAGCTTTGCGCCAGTTGCCCGCTCGCTTCGAGGTGCACGGCGAGCCGGAACGGGCGCAGCATCCACCTCGGCCACCACGAACGCCAGCTCGCCGCAGCACGCGCCCGCCAGACCGACCCCGCGTGGAAGGCCAGCTACACCAGCACCCGCCCCAAAATCGAACGCAAGATCGGGCACCTGATGCGCCGCAAACACGGAGGCCGCCACGCCAGAGTCCGCGGCCGCACCAAGGTCGCCGCCGACTTCACACTGCTCGCCGCGGCCGTCAACCTCGCACGATTCAGCGTGCTCGGCCTGGACCGCCAACCAGCCGGATGGACGATCACGGCATGAACGAAACGACCCCAGTCCCAGAGCGCCACACCCGCTCCTCGGCCACTCCCCGAGCGCTCTCGGCCCTCAGCGCGCAGCAAAAGGCCGCGTCAGCGGCCGGTCTTCATCAGAGACAAACTCAGGGAGAGCGCCAGCTCTCCCCCCTTCCCAAGCCCATTTGACACCAACCTCCTAGTCCTCGACGCCGAGGTACTCGCTGACACGCACCAGGTCGAGCACCCGGCGCGCCGGGGAGCGGCCGAGCCGAACCGTGACCTCGACACCGCGGCGCTCGCTCTCCCGTTTGATCCGCACGAGCGCCGCGATGCCCGTGGAGTCCATGAACGTGAGCTCGTCGAGGTCCAGCACGATGCGCGAGTAGTGGCCCAGCGCCTCGGCCAGCGCGACCTCGATGGCGGGCGTGCTGTCGAGATCGAGCTCACCGGTGAGCGCGAGCGTTGCCGCCTCGCCGTCCTCGGTCACGAGCGAGCTGAGCGCTCCGAACGTCCGCTGCACCGGTTCCTCTTCCATTTGTCGCCTCCACACGTCCGCCCGGCAGGGTGACCGACAGATGCCCGCGGTCGCCCCCGGGGCGTCCCACCCCCCGGGGGATCCGACACGAGCGAAGAGGCGTTCAGCGGCGCCCGACCGAGCGGCTGACCGACCTTTCAGGGTACCGGACCGCGAGCCGTCCGGACGACGGGCCCAGGCCGGCCGACCCTACCGGCGAAGCTCCGGGAGGACGTGCTCGGCGAGCCGCTCCGCGGTCCTGACCGGATCCGCGTCGGTGGGCATCGAGCCGCCGCTCAACATGAGGATGACCTCCGTGAACCCGGCCTCCGCGAAGCCGCGCACCCGTTCGATCACCTCGCTGGGATGGTCGCTGGCCGGAACCTGCGCCGTGCGACGGATCTCCGCGGGATCGCGGCCGATCGCCGCGCACAATTCGTCGAGCTCGCGCGAGGCCGCGGCGGCGCTCGCGGGATCGCGGCCAGCGCTGCCGCTGACGTTCCACACGTCGGCGTGACGGGCGGTCAGGCGGAGCATGGCCGGACCCCCGGCCCCCACCCAGATCGGCGGATGGGGGCGCTGGACCGGCTTGGGGTTCGCCACCGCGTTGCGCATCGTGTAGTAGCGGCCGTCGAAGGTCGTCCGCTCCTGCGTCCACAGCGACCTGATCACCTGCAGCCCCTCGGAGAAGAGCCCCACCCGGTGATCGAGGCCCGAGATCCCGTACATCTCGTGCTCGTTGGCCGCCCAGGCGGCCCCGATCCCGAACTCGAGACGGCCACCCGAGAGGTGGTCGACGGTGGTGGCGATCTTGGCGAGGAGCGCCGGGTTGCGGTACGTGATGCCGGTGACGAGCAGCCCGATGCGGACGTGGCTGGTGGCGACCGCCATTGCCGCCAGGAGCTCCCACCCATCGAAGATCGGCCGGTCCTCGCCGATGTTCCCGATCGTCGCCAGGTGATCCATCGCCCAGCAATGATCGAACCGCGCCTCGTCGGCGATCGACCAGATCGCCCGGTAGCTCTCGATCGGAGCGTCCTGCGAGAGCTTGATTCCCACCTTCAGTGGCTGCGTCACCCGTTCACCTCAGAGACTCGGACGTCGCTCGGCCGCCGGCTCGAGCCACCGGCTCGAGCCGGATCCGACAAGCCTACGGCGGAGCCTGAGCGCGCGCGTCGGTTCAGCGACCGGCCCGGCGACCGGTGGACGCGCGCTGGATGGTCGCCGTGCCAGACGACAGCGCCCGGAGTGTCGGTCCGGCGGGTGGTCGGGCGGGCGGTCGGTCGGTCGGGCGGTCTGGCGGGCGGGCGTCGGCGGCCAGTGACGCTCGCCACGGGTCAGGGCTGCAGCGACCCCGCGTGAGGCGGGACGTCGACCGCGTACTCCTCGAGCGCCTCGAGCGGGATGATCTCGAGGGCTCGCTCATGGGTGGAGGCCAGCACCACGTAGGCCGCCGCCCCATCCAGGTACGCCCGCAGCCAGTTCGCCGCGGTGACACACCACCGGTCTCCCGGCACGAGCCCGGGAAACAGGTATCCGGGCAGCGGTGTGACGAGGTCGTTGCCGATGCTCTGCTGATGCTCGAGGAACTCCGCGGTGACCACGGCGCAGACCGTGTGGCTCCCCAGGTCCTCCGGGCCGGTGTGACAGCAGCCATCGCGAAAGAAGCCGGTGAGCGGATCGGTCCCGCAGGACTGCAGCGGCTCCCCGAGGACGTTCAGCTGGCGGTGCGGGGTCACCCGCGGGTCCGGTTCAACCATGTGACCGTCCCCGACCACCGGTGAGGTGCCACCCGTCGCACTCCGCGCAGCGATAGCAGGTCAGCTCCGTGCCGAACCTCGTCCGGTCCCACAGGGCGACGGCCCGTGCCTCCGCCTCGCTGTCGAACCGTCGCTTGCTCACGCACACCTCGCGGCGCCGGGCGTCTCGCGCCTGCTGGTCCGCGAACCACCGCTCGATGTCCCGCTCAGCCACGACCGGCACTCCCGCATCACGACCGGCCGGCCGGACGCCGGGACTCGGGGCCGACGGCGCCCACCGCGCGCGAGCGTTCGCGAGCCGGAGCGGCGGCCGGCGCTGGTCCGAGAGGGATCGGTGAGGGCACCCAACTCACGATACGCGGCGGACGCCCACTGCGGACCCTCCGTACGGAGTCCGGGAGCTCTGCTGAGGGCGGTCCCGTACCGCCTGCGGAGAGGGGTCCCGTACTTTCCCGGCAGCCGAGCTGTGGGCGAGGACCGATGGTTGGCGGAGCCCGCACCCGCAAAGTGGAGCGTGTTCATTGGAGCCCGGACCGAGGGTGCAACAAGCGCCCCACTCGTCACGGGCTCGACACACGAAGGAGTCCCAACATGAGAGCTCGTCTCCTCGCCGCCGGCGTGTCGGTCCTCGCGGCATCGGTCGCGCTGACCGGGGTCGCCGAGGCCAAGGCCAAGGCCACCGTTCAACACGTGAAGCTCATCGTCAGGTCCGACAGCCAACACGGGAAGAAGGGGCCGGACGGGAAGTGGCACGATGCGTACCTGCCCGCGGACTTCACCGTGGCGGCGGGCGCGAAGGTGGTCGTGACGGTCCTCAACTACGACACCAGCGCCCATTCGTTCTCCTCCTCGAAGCTCGGGGTCAACGCGCTGATCAAGGCGGGGAAGGGCAAGACGCCCGGCAGCACGACCTTCTCGTTCATCGCGCCGAAGAAGAGCGGCAAGTACGCGTGGTGGTGCGACATGCCCTGCGATCAGTGGGCCATGACGCACAACGGGTACATGCGCGGCATCGTCACGGTGGGCGCATAGGCACACCGAGCCGCACCGTACGCGCCGCGCCCTCGCAGGACGACACATGGCATCGAACGGTGAGAGAGGCGATCATGGGCTCCGGCCGAACCCGGACCGGAGCCCATGGCGCGTCCCGCTGACGCGGCGCCGGCTCATCGCCGGCGCCGCGCTGCTCGGAGCCGGCACGGAACTCGACCGATTCGTGGCTCCTGCCTCCGGGGAGATCGCACGATCCACCTCGTCGGAGGTGGTCCCGTTTCACGGACGCCACCAGGCGGGGATCGCCACCCCGCAGCAGCGCGAGTTGGTGTTTGCCGCCTTCGACGTCCAGACGTCCTCAGCTCATGCTCTGCGGCGGCTGCTGGAACGCTGGAGCGACGCGGCCGCCGCGGTGACGGCGGGACGCGAACCGAGTCTCCAGGACACCGGTGAGGCGGCCGGCCTGCCACCCTCCCGCCTCACCCTCACATTCGGGCTCGGCCCCACGCTCTTCGAGCGCGACGGCCACGACCGCTTCGGCCTCGCGCTACGGCGCCCGCGTGCCCTCGCTCCACTCCCCGCCTTCCCCGGCGACGCGCTCGAGGCATCGCGCTCCGGTGGCGACCTCTGCGTCCAGGCGTGCGCCGATGATACGCAGGTCGCCTTCCACGCCGTGCACCTCCTGTCGCATCTTGCCGGTGCGGACGCGAGCCTACGCTGGACGCAGCGCGGCTTCTGGCACTCAACCGCCGACGGCGCTCGGACGCCGCGCAACCTGCTCGGGTTCAAGGACGGCACCGCGAACCTCCGCGGTGACAACGCGACGGCGATGAACCGGCTCGTCTGGGTGCAGCCATCCGACCAGCCTCCCTGGCTACGCGACGGCACCTACCTGATCATCCGCCGGATCGAGATCTCGCTCGAATCGTGGGACTCGCTCCCCATCCACCAGCAGGAACGGGTCGTCGGCCGCGAGAAGACGAGCGGCGCCCCGCTCGGCCGCCACCACGAACACGACCCCCTCGACCTCCGTGCGCTCAACGCGCATGGCAGCCCGGTGATCCCGATCGATGCCCACGTCCGCGTCGCCGCGGATCAGGGCGACCCCGCGCAGCGCATCCTCCGCCGCGGCTACTCCTACTCCGACGCCAGCCACCCCGACGGGAGTCTCGACGCCGGCCTCTTCTTCGTCGCCTTCGCCCGAGATCCCGCCCGCCAGTTCATCCCCCTTCAGCACCGGCTCGCCACCGGCGACGCCCTCAGCATGTTCACGGTGCACACGGCGAGCGCCATCTTCGCCTGCCCGCCCGGCGCGCCCCGCGGTGGCTTCGTGGGGCAGGGGCTCTTCAGCTAACGGCGGTGACGGCCGGTCTGGTCGACCGCGGGCTCGGGCCGACCGGCCTGGGCAGGCTCGGGACCCTTGAGCCGTCCGATCATCCGGTCCCGATCCGCCACCGCTCGACCGAGCCGCCGGCGTTCCGGGAGGACACCTTCGCCGCCCAGGCAGCGGTGGTGTCAACGGGCGCCGGTGACAGGGAAGCGCACGCTCGTGCGGCCCGCCCATCGGCTGCGTGAAGCTCGGCACGGCACGGCGCGTTGCGCCACCACGGCCGGTCAGCGTCGTACGCGGGCGGGTGGTCGACGGGCGGCCGCCGGGCTCGAGCGAGCCTCGGCTCACGAACCCGGGGGATGTGCCACTGCAGGCGCCGAAGGCTCTCGGCGGGCCAGAGAGCCTCGTGGTGGTAGTACTCGTCAAACGCCGGGGTTCCCTCGGGGAGCGTCAGCCAACCCACCTTCGAGCGGGTGTAGATGTGGACGTCGGGGGCCAGCCCGGTTGGCTCGTCCAAGGTCCCGGCGCGGACAAACGCGATCTCTGGCCATCCGTACGTGCTGAGCACGGCAACCTCGCAACCTGGGCGACGAAGGATCCGCTGCAGCGTGCCATCGTCGCGTGGCACATCGACCGACCTCGGGGAGGCGGCGAGGAACTGCACTCGGTCGGCCTCGATCAGCAGATTGATGACGAACGCGCTGCCCGTCTGACGCTGACAGTTCAAACAGTGACAACAGTGAATGAACATCGGCTCCCGTCAAGAGGCGATATCTGACGGCGCCGCACGCGCAACCGCCCTCGCGCTGGGTGCTCATGGCCGGGGATCCTACGCTCCGCACCGCGCCCGCCGCCATCCTCATCCACAGCGGATGCCGATGGTCGTCATGCCGCTCGCGCGGCGCCTGTCGCACGACGAACGGGATGGCGATCTCACCGACTGCGCACGTTCCGCGCGAGGGAGCATGCCGCTCGCATCGTCAGCACTGCTCGACGGCGCGCGCAGGGCGATCGGAGGCTCACTCCCGCCCTCAGGGTTGCAGGGCGGCACCGAGCGCATCGTTGCCGCCGGCCGGCGTGCGGGTGCGCCCAACCGGTTCGTGGTGCTCAGCCGTCGTCGGGCCGGCCATCCAGCAGCCACTGGGCAAGGCCGCCCAGCCCGTCGGCATAGCGACCGAGGTCAGTGACCGCGCCGTGCCGGGCGACCGTAGCGAGTAACAGCCCGACCGCCTCATCGGCCCGGCCCAGCTCGTTGAGGGTGAGCGCCCGAAACACGGCCACGGACTCCGACCGCGGGAACATCGTCTGAGCTTGATCAAGCACCGCCAGCGACGCGTCCAGTTTTCCGAGCCACCGCAGGGTGCTGCCGTACTGGCACAGGCAGCGTCGTAGCGGTTCGCCGTCGAGCCCGAGCTCGAGCGCCTGCTCATACAGGGGCAGAGCCTGCGCCTCCTCACCGGCCGTGTCGAACGCGCCAGCCAGCTCGTACGTCAGCACCGGATGGCCTGGATGGCGGTTCAGGAGTTCCTGAAAGTAGGCGATCGTCGGCGCCATGTTCGAGCGATCGCGGCGCTCGTATCCGAGTGCGATCGCCCGTGCGAGCTCCGGCGTCAGCGCAGTCATGCGTCCATCCTAGGCAGTCGGTGCGCCCCGGCAGCCAGCTGCCTCAGGGCGTCCGGAACGGACCGTCGTGGCTGGCGCAAACCCCCGTCGCGCCCCTCGTCACCATCGGGATCCTGCCACGGCGCGGACGGCGCTCGAGCTGATGCCTTCGCGCTACGGCGCGTTCGTGGCCGGCGACGCGAGGTACCTGGCCGGCTCCCCGGGATTCGGTCCGCCCGTTGTGAGAGCTTCAACGGCCCTGGAGAATGGGTCGAAGGAGCACGTAGATGTCGCGACGCAGGCATACCCCGGAGCAGATCGTCAGGAAGCTGAGGGAGGCCGACAGGCTG
>DAIDJO010000020.1 GCA_027451345.1 Solirubrobacterales bacterium | reverse complement strand
CCCCATCGCCAGCTCGCGGGCGTCGTAGAGCGCCTGGGTGAAGTTCGTCATCTCGATGTTGCGCCCGACGTTGCGCATCGACTGCATCATCCCCTGGCGGGCGACGTGGTAGACGCAGTTGCCCATCACCAGCCCGACCGGCCGGTAGCCGGCGCGCAGCAGCGTCGAGAAGTCCTGGCCGCTCAGGTCGGAGGTGAACGGGCGACCACCCGGGGCGCGGTGCAGCTCCCCCCCGGAGTGCTTCACCGCGGTGCCGACCGCGATGAACTCGGCGAGGTCGGCGCCCCAGTCGTAGCGGCCGATCGTCAGCCGGACGCCGACGACGCCGTCGGCCCCGAGCTGGTCGGCCTCCTCCTCCATCCGCGTCATCGCCAGCTCGCGCGCGTGGTACATGGCCTGGGTGAGCACCCGCATCTCGACGCTCTGGTTCCAGTTCGCCTGCTGAAAGCCGATGTGGTAGATCGAGCTGCCGAGCACGAGGCCGAGCGGCTCGAAGCCGGCCTCCTTGACGAGCAGGAACTCGTTGACCGAGAGGTCGCTCGTGAAGAACCCGCGCGCGATGTCGAGCTTCATCCGCTCGAGGCGCTCGCGCCCGGACTGGGGCAGGCCCTCGAGCGATCCGGCCCGGTACTCCTCGCCCTGTCGCGCACCGGTGGTGTCGGGCGGCTGGGCCGGGCCCGCCTGGTCCGGCTGACGTCCGGACGGATCGGAGAGACGATCGAGGAATCCCATGCCGCTTGCTCCTATCGGTCGAGTACCAGCTGCTGCAGCGCCACCCGGGTCTGCTCGCTGCGCTGCGCCTGAGCGGCCACCGCGACCGCCAGCGCCGTGAGCCAGGTCTCGATGTCGAGCGCCTCGGTCCGGATCACGATGCCACCGGAGAGACGGGCGCGCGACGTCTGGATCCGCCCTCCGTCCCGCCGCAGCGTCAGGCGCTCGTCGCCCGCATCGACGGCGATCTCGCTGACGAGGCGGGGGCCGCGCAGGCCGCTGCGGACGCGCTTGACCTGCACGAGACCGGGCAACGCCAGCTCCAGGCGGGTGGCGAGGCCTTCCACGAACGCCGCGATGTCGCTGAGGTCCGCCCGCAGGGCCGCGGCGACGAGGTCCAGATCGGGCGACGGGCTCTCCTCCGGTGTCACACCAGCAGCCTACGACACCGGCATGCGCAGTGGGTCACCGGAGCGAGCGCCGTGACGGCCCGGCGAGCCGGCCAAGGAACCAGAGCAGATTCTGCCTGGTCCAGAAGCGACCCGCGGACCTCCGCCGAGCGAGCTCCCGGCGACTGCACGAACTCACGAACAGCCCTGAGCCATTCATCGAACGATCCTCGATTGGACAACGTCGGATCCTGCGCCAGGTAGTCAATAACAGTGCCCGGACGGAGACCGCAATTTGCGGCCAACGGCGTCCCCGCGGTGGGCGCGACGCGCGCGCAGGTCGCGGGCTGACTATGCTGCCCGCCGTCCCCTGCAAGTCGAGACGAGGAGCGCCCGTTGCCTGACGTCGTAGCCCACATCACCGGCACGATCTGGACGATCGAGGTCGAGGTCGGTGACACCGTCGAGGAGGGTGACGTCGTCGTGCTCCTCGAGTCGATGAAGATGGAGATGCCCGTCGAGGCCGAGCACTCCGGCGTCGTCACGGAGATCCGCTGCCACGAGGGCCAGCCCGTCTCTCAGGGCGACGTCCTGGTCGTGCTCGAGTGAGGACGGGAGCCCGGCGGGTGCGCGAGCCGCGCGCGTGCGGTCCCGACCCGGCGAGGGCGCTCACTCGTCCCAGGGCGTGAAGTCGACCTTGCGCGCGCCGCAGACCGGGCAGAACCAGGACTCGGGGATGTCCTCGAACGCCGTCCCCGCCGGGATCCCGCCGTCCGGGTCCCCCTCCTCGGGGTCATAGATGTAGCCGCAGGACTCGCAGATGTACTTCACCCCTCGCAGGTTAGCCGAGGGGGCGCTAGCGTGGTCCGGTGTGACCCCGCGACCCGCCGCAACCGTGATCCTGCTGCGCGGGGACGGGGCGCGCCTCGAGCTCCTGATGGTCCAGCGCACGCCCGAGGCCCGCTTCATGGCCGGTCACTGGGTCTTCCCCGGCGGGGCCGTCGACCCGGCCGACGGGCCCGGCCAGTCCGGGTTGCGCGCCGCCGCGGTTCGGGAGCTCGAGGAGGAGGCCGCGGTGCGGCTCCCCGCCGAGGCCGAGCTCGTGCCCCACGCCCGCTGGATCACCCCGGCGCAGTCACCGATCCGCTTCGACACGTGGTTCTACCTCGCCGTCGCGCCGCCGAACGCCGAGCCGCGGGTGGACGGGGTCGAGATCGTCGCGTGCCGCTGGGTGCGGCCGGCGGAGGCGCTGCGCGCGGCGGAGGCAGGCGAGTTCCAGCTCGCCTTCCCGACCCGGCGCCAGCTCGAGCAGCTGGCGAGGTTCGCCGGCGTCACCGAGGCGCTCGCGCACGCCCGCGCCCACGCCCACGCGATCCGGCCGCTCGAGCCGCGCATCGTGGGCAGCGGCGAGCACGCGCGAATCGTGCTCGACTAGTCGCGCTGCTCGTCGGTGATCACGTGGAGCACCGCGTTGATCAGGGCCAGATGGGTGAACGCCTGGGGGAAGTTGCCGAGATGCCGGCCGCTGCGCACGTCGAGCTCCTCGGCGTAGAGTCCGAGCGACGAGGCGTGCGAGAGCAGGCGCTCGCAGAGCATCGCCGCGCGCTCCTGCTCCCCGATCTCCGACAGCGCGGAGACCAGCCAGAACGAGCAGATGAGGAAGGTGCCCTCCTCCCCGGAGAGGCCGGCGTCGGTCTCCTCCGTCCGGTAGCGCAGGACGAGGCCGTCCTGGGTCAGCTCCTCGGCGATGGCCAGCACGGTGTTGCGCACGCGCTCGTCGTCCGGCGGCAGAAAGCGGTTGAGCGGGATGAGCAGCGTCGAGGCGTCGAGCGCGTCGGTGTCGTAGTGCTGGCGGAAGACGCCCCGCTCCGACACGCCGCGGGCGAGGATGTCCTCGCGGATCCGGTCGGCCACCCCCTGCCACTCCGCGGCGAGCTCCATCTCACCCTCGCGCTCGGCCAGCCGAGCACCGCGATCGGCCGCCACCCAGCACATCAGCTTCGACGAGACGTAGTGCTTGGGCTCGCCCCGCGCCTCCCAGATGCCCTGGTCCGGTTGGTCCCAGACGGCGATCGCACACGTCACCTGGGCCTGGATGACGTCCCAGAGCCGCTGCGGGATGTGGCCGCCCTGCTTGGTGTGCAGGTAGATCGAGTCGAGGACGGCGCCGAAGACGTCGTTCTGGCGCTGGTTGTAGGCGCCGTTGCCGATGCGGACGGGGCGGGCGCCCTCATAGCCGGCGAGGTGATCCAGGGTCGACTCCGCCAGCTCCCGCTCGCCGCCGACCGCGTACATGATCTGCAGGGCGCCGTCCTCGTTGCGGTCCAGATCGGCCACGAACTGCATGAAGTCGTCGGCCTCCCAGTCGAAGCCGAGCGCGTGCAGGCCCCAGAGGGTGAAGGTCGCGTCGCGCATCCAGCAGTAGCGGTAGTCCCAGTTGCGCTCGCCGTGCGGGGTCTCGGGCAGGGAGGTGGTGAGCGCGGCGACGGTCGCGCCGGTGGGAGCGTAGGTGAGACCCTTCAGCGTCAGCGCGGAGCGGTGGAGATGCCCGCGCCAGCGGTGGTCCGGGAAGCGGCCGCCGGCGAGCCAGTCGCGCCAGTAGTGCTCGGTGTAGAGGAGGCGGTCCTCGGCGTCCTGGAGGTCGCGCGGTCCGTCGATCCCGCTCGACCAGCCGAGCGCGACATAGCGACGCTCGCCCTCGACCAGCGTGTGACGGGCGCGGGCGCGGCTGCCCTCGATCCCCAGCCGCAGGTCGGAGTGCAGGGCGAAGCGCTCGCCCGAGGAGCAGGTCGCCTCGGCCCGGCCCCAGTTCCCGTCCCGCAGGGTCCACTCCGCCGGCTCGCTGCCGTAGTGGAACATCGGCTCGCAGATCACCTCGACCTGGACGCTGCCCTGGACGCACTCGATCACGCGGACGAGCATGTGGTCGGCGTCCTGGTCGGTGGGCGGGCGGGTGTGCCGCTCGTCGCCGTGGTCGTGATCGTCCTTCCACGGCCCGATCGTCAGGCCGTCCCGCACGACCATCCAGCCCGAGGGCGTCAACCAGGTCGTCTCGAGCACCATCGTGCCGGGGACGTAGCGCACCGTGAGCGGCACGACCATTCCGTAGGGACCGACGCGGAACGACCCGGCGCGACGGTCGAGCAGCGCGCCGAACACCGACGGCGCGTCGAAGCGCGGCGCGCCCATCCACTCGACGCTGCCGTCCGGCGCCACGAGCGCACCGGTGTGGCAGTTGGAGAGGAACGCGTAGTCAGCGATCGCCGGGAAGGGCGATCCGCCGGTGAGCGGCCTGTCGTGCGGAGGGATCGGGATCGTCGGCGACACCGTCGCCGCGGAAGACTACCGGCCGGTGGCCGGCCGGAGCCCCAGGTACCGCCCGAGGGCACCGTAGCCGACCAGGCAGGCGGCCGCGTCGGCCAGACCGCGCGCCACGCCGTCGAACGGGTCGTGCGCCGCCGCGCCGACCCCGCCGACGACGACCACGATGGCGAGCGCGACCAACCAGGCGATCCGCGCCGGGGTGAGACCGGTCGGCACCCACGGGCCGAGGTCCTCCCTGAGGTCGCCGACGGGCCCGTCGGGCGCCGGGCGCAGGCGCCGCGCCGCGCGCAGCGTCGGGACGAGGGCGGCGAGCGCGAGCAACCCGCACCCGGTGAGCGCCCAGGCGGCGGCCGACCACGCGCCGCCGGCCGCGCGGGGATCGGCCAGGGCGAGGGTGGGCAGCGCGAGGAGCGTGACGGCGCCGGCCGCCGCGCCCACGACGGCCCGGCGCAGGAGCACCGTCGCCTCGCGGCCGTTGATCACCGGGCGCCCGCGCAGCCACCAGGCGCGCAGGAGGCCCGTCCCGCCGGCGGCGAGCGCGACCTCGCCGGCGAGGAACGAGACGAGCACCAGCGCCGCGGCCCACCCGGGCGTTGCGGTGCGGTTCTGGGCCGAGAGAGCGAGCCCCCGCATCCGGCCGACGGCCAGGATCATCCCGGCGAGCGTCACCGCGGCGACGGCGAGCACCGAGAAGACGCGGACGGCGGCCGCGCGGGCGAGCCGCGTGCCGAGCTCGTCGGCGAACTGCCGCGCGAGCGCGCGCGGCGCGCCGAGCTCGGCCTCCGGGTTCTCGTGGCGGTGTTCGGCGAACTCGGCGAGGATGCGCCGGCGGCGGGCGGCCGGGAGTCCGGCGGCGGCCAGTTCGGCGGCGAGGGCGTCGAGGTAGGTCATGCGAGCACCGCGTCGATCGTCGTGGAGAAGGCGCGCCAGCGGTCCCGGCGGACGCCGAGCTCCCGCTCCCCGCGCCGGGTGATCCGGTAGACGCGGCGGCGGCGGCCGCTCGCCGTCGACCATTCGCTGCTCAGCAGGCCGCCGGCCTCCAACCGGTGCAGCGCCGGATAGACGGTGCCCTCGGGCAGCGCGAGGCGGCCGCCGCTGCGGGCCTTCAGCGCCTCGATGACCGCGTAGCCGTGCAGCGGCTCGCGCGCCAGCACGGCGAGGATCAGCGCGTCGAGGTGTCCCTTCAGCTCCTGGGCCTCCATACCTAGCGATGCTATACCTCGGTTTGCTAGGTGTCAAGTGGGGCGGAGCGCTGCGGCGCGGGTTGGAGCGCTGCAGCGGAGCGCTCGAGCCAGCGGGCCGAGCGCTCCGGGCTACGTGTCGGCGTTGAAGTTCGGCAGGCCGACGGCGCTCAACCAGTGGCTCACGTGCTGGTTGAGCACGGCGAACTGATCGGTCCAGATGAGGACCCCCATGCCGATCAGAACGACGCCGCCGGTGCCGATGACGAGCGGGTAGTGGCGCTTGATCACGTTGAGCGCGGTCGTCACCTTGCCAAAGGCCAGGCCCGTGATCAGGAACGGGACGCCGAGGCCGAGGCAGTAGACGGCGAGGAGGAAGGCGCCGCGGAAGGCGCTCGAGGAGGTGCCCGTCGCCGCGACGATCGCGCCGAGCGTCGGCCCCTGACACGGCGTCCAGGCGATGGCGAAGGCCACGCCCGTGAGGACGGGACCGGATTCGCCGGCGCGGTCCATCAGCGACTGCACGCGCCACTCCCGCGCGATGCGGGGAATGAGGGGGCTGAGGACGAACAGCACGCCCATGAGCACGACGATCGCGCCGGAGACCTGGCGAGCCGTGGTCCCGGTGAGAGCGCCGCGCAGCGCCTGCTGCCCGAGCAGACCGAGGGCGATGAAGATCGCGCTGAAGGTGCCGACGAAGGCGAGGCTCGGGCCGATCACGCGCCGGGCGGTGAGCTCGGCGGTGGTCTTGACCCCGGCCACGGAGGAGAGGTAGCCGGGGACGAGCGGCAGGACGCACGGCGACAGGAAGCTGATCAGTCCGGCGCCGAACGCGACCGGAATGCCGATGCCTGCAGCGGGATCCATGGCGGTGTGAGCGTACTCGGGGGGGTTAAGCGATGGCCGTTCGCGCCTCTATTGATCATGGCACCGTCATCCCGACCCACCCGCGAGGACCCCGGGCCCTCGAGCGGTGGGCCAAATCCACACCGGAGTGTGGAATCCGCCCACCGCATCGCCGAGGTCGCGCGCCGCCAGGGCGGGCACGTGACCACGGCGCAACTGCACACGCTCGGCCTGACCCATCGCGCCATCGAGCATCGTGTCGTCCGTGGCGCCCTCCTCCGCGTCCACCACGGCGTCTACGCCGTCGGGCACCTCCCCACCACCCCACAGGAGCGAGCCCACGGCGCGCTCCTCGCGGCCGGACCCCGATCGGCTCTCGCCGGCTTCGTCGCCCTCGCCCTGTGGCGGGGCGACCGCGACTGGCCCGCCGAGATCGAGCTGATCGCCGCGCTCGACCGCCGCCCCGCGGGACTCCGTGTGCGCCGGAGCGCGTCGCTGCTGCAGCGAGACATCCGGACCGTGCAGGGACTGCGCGTCACCAGCCCGGCGCGGACGGCGCTCGACCTCGCCCCCCGCCTGTCCGACCACGACCTGACACGAATCGTCAACGACCTTCGCCACCGCACGGGGCTGGGGGTCCGCCAGCTGCGGGATGTGGCCCGCCGCAACCCGCGCCACCGTGGGCACCGCGCGCTCGTGCAGCTGATCGGCGAGGCGCAGCGCCAGCCGACCCGCTCCGAGCTCGAGAACGCGTTCCTGCGACTCTGCCGCCGCCACCGGCTCCCCACGCCGCGGATCAACGTCCACGTCGGCGGTGAGCGCGTCGACGCCTACTTCCCCGAGCACCGCCTGATCGTCGAGCTCGACGGCCGCGAGGTGACACACGCCGAGGACTGGCGCCCGGCCTTCGAGCAGGACCGCGCGCGGGTCGTCGACATCATGCTGAGGACGGGCCTCCCGACCATTCGCTTCACCTGGGACCAGGTCACGCGCCGGCACGAGGCGACCGCCGCCAAGCTGGCGGGCATCCTCGCCGCGCGACGGTCGGACCGCCCGTCGGCCTGAGGGCCAGGTCAGCAACCGATCCGAGCCCGTTCCCCGTACAACCCTGGGATGCGACGCGAGACCCTCACCCACCGGATCATCGGCCGCCGAACCGGCTGGCTCGTGCTGCTCCTCGGCGTGCTGCTCGTCGGCGCGCTCAGCTCCGGCGCCGGCGCGATGCGCATCTCCAACGACCCGACCACCGGACTTCCCGCCGGCTCGCAGTCGGCGCGGGTGGCGCGACTGCAGCGGCGGCTGCCCGGGGGCGAGACGCTGCCGGCACTCGTCGTCTTCGCGCGCGAGCCCGGCCAGCTGACGGCCGCCGATCGGGCCGCGATCGCCGCGGCCGCCCGGCGGATGGCGACCGTCGCCGAGCGCGGCCCGGTGATCGGCCCGATCCTCTCCCGCGACGGACGGGCGGCGCTGCTCAGCGTGCCCCTGCTCGCCTCCGACACGAGCACCCGGCTGCTGCACGCGGTGCGGCGGCTGCGCCACCTCGCGGGCGCCGGCCTGCCCCACGGCCTGCGCGCGCAGGTGACCGGCGCGGCCGCCTTCGAGGCCGACATCGCCAACAGCTTCAGCGGGGCCGACGTGTCGCTGCTGCTCGTCACCGTGCTCGTGGTGGCGGTGCTGCTGATCGTCACCTACCGCAGCCCGCTGCTCTTCGTCGTGCCGCTCGCCGTCGTCGGCATGGCCGACGGCGCCACCACCGCCCTCGTGACGCTGCTCTCCAGGCACACGAGCCTGCCGATCAGCCAGGCGACGACGGGGATCGTCACCGTGATCGTCTTCGGTGCCGGCACGGACTACGCGCTGCTCCTGATCTCCCGCTACCGCCAGGAGCTCCTCACGCGGGCCGATCACCGCGACGCCCTCGAGCACGCCCTGCGGGCGGTCGCCCCCGCCATCCTGGCGAGCGCGGGCACCGTCATCCTCAGCCTGCTCAGCCTCCTGCTCGCCAACCTGCGGCAGACGGCCGCGATCGGGGCGTGCGCCGCCGTCGGCATCGCGGTCGTCGCGCTGTTCGGCCTGCTCGTCCTGCCCGCCGCGCTCTCCATCGTCGGACGGCGCGCGTTCTGGCCCGCGGTGCCGCGCGCGGCCGGTCCCGACGCGGCCGAGCGGGCGCTCGAGCGCAGCGTCTGGGCGCGGGCCGGGCGGCTCGTGCAGCGGCGGTCACGTTCGGTGGTCCTCGGCTCGGCCGTGGTGCTCGGGGTGCTCGCCGTCGGCCTGACCTCGACGCGGCTCGGCCTCTCCCAGACCCAGCAGTTTCGGGTGAAGGCCCCGTCGGTGACGGGGCTGGCCACGCTCGGCCGGCACTTCCCGGCCGGCGCCTCCGACCCGGTGGTGGTGGTCGCGCCCGCGCGCCTGGCCAGCCGAGCGGTCGCGCTCACCCGCGCGACCCCCGGCGTCGCGTCCCCCCGTCGCGTCGCGAGCGCGGGCGGCCTGGCCGAGATCAACGCGTCGCTGCGGGCCAACCCGGACACGCCCGCCAGCTTCCGGGCGATCCGTGCCCTCCGCGCGCGGCTGCGCGGCGTGCGGGGGCTCGTCGGCGGCACCGTGGCGACGAACCTCGATGTCAACCAGACGGCCAACCGGGACCTCACGGTGATCGTCCCCGTGATCCTCGCCGTCGTGCTCGTCATTCTCGTCGCGCTGCTGCGCTCGCTGCTCGCGCCGGTCCTGCTGACGGCGAGCGTCGTCGCCTCGTACCTCGCGGCGCTCGGGGCGGGCACCGTCATCTCGCGCCTGGTGCTCGGCTACCCGGGCATCGACAACCAGGTGCCGCTGCTCTCGTTCCTGTTCCTGGTCGCGCTCGGGATCGACTACAACATCTTCCTGATCACGCGAGCCCGCGAGGAGACGTTCGCCCGGCACTCGACGCCGGCCGGGGTACTGCGCGCGCTCGCCGCGACCGGCGGGGTGATCACGAGCGCGGGCATCCTGCTGGCGGCGGTGTTCGCCGCTCTCTCGGTGATCCCGGTGATCGTCCTCACCGAGGTCGGCATCATCGTCGGCGTCGGCGTGCTGCTCGACACACTGCTCGTCCGCACGGCGACGATCCCGGCGCTCGCCGTCATCCTCGGGGAGCGCTTCTGGTGGCCGGCCGCGCCGGCGCGGCGCACGGCGTCCCCGCCGACGCGGCGCACGGCGTCCCCGCCGACCCGGACGCCCGTCCCCTAACCGGCCGCGGGGGCGGGTCCCGCTGGACCGCCCCCGCGCTGGACGCCATCCGGGAGCCGGCCCTCCGCGGCGAGCTTCTCGAGGTGCGCCTCGAGCGTGACCGCCGCCGCCGGACGCAGGGACGCGGGCACGTCCGCCCAGGCCGCGTCGAGCAGCTGCTCGGTGCTCCGCCCGCCGTCCGCGAGCGCCGCGACGAGCGCCTCCTCGCGGGCGAGCCGGTGCGCGATGTACTGCGCGAGCTTCGCCTCGGGATCGAGCACCACCGGCCCGTGGCCGGGCGCGATCAGCTCGAGCCGACGGGCCTGCAGCAGGCGCAGCGAGCCGAGGTACTCGGTGAGCTGCCCGGCGACGAACACGCTCCCCTCGCCGAGCACCGCGTCCCCGCTGAAGGCGAGCCGGCCGACGACATAGGCGAGGTGGTCCGGCGAATGCCCGGGTGAGGCGACCACCTCGAACGGACCGATGCGCGCCCCATCCTCCAGCCGGACGGTGACCTCGCCACGGGCGGCGGCGAGCGGGACGGGTGAGAAGCGGGAGACGATCTCGGGTACCCCCTCGGCATGGTCCACGTGATCGTGCGTGAGCAGCACCGCCCCCAGTCCGCCCCGCTCGTCGATCTCCTCGCTGATCGCGTCGAGGTGAGCGGCCAGGGCCGGCCCCGGGTCGATCAGCCAGCACGGCTCCCGCCCGTAGATCCAGGTGTTCGTCCCCGTCAGCGTGAGCGGCCCGGGGTTATCGGCACGGAGACCGACGCCGTCGTAGCCGGGGAGGTCAAGCCGCCGCATGGCGCCAGGATGGCACGATAGGTCCGTGGCGGAGGACCCAGAACCGGAGGAGGAGCCCGCGGGGAACCTCGGGCTCGACGACGTCAGGGCGACGCAGAACCTCAAGAATGGCCTGATCTCGCTGGCCGTGCTCGTCGCGATGGCGGTGGGCCTGATGCTCGCGGTCCCGAGCCTCCATGACGTCGAGCACAACATCCTGCGGATGGGGATCGGCTGGGTGCTCGCCGCGATCGGCCTCGAGGTGCTCTCCTGCGTCGGGTACATCGTCGCCTTCCTGCTCGTGTTCAACCGCACCCCGCGCCGCTTCGGGGCGCGGGTGGCGCTGAGCGAGCTCGCCTTCGGCTCGGCGGTGGCCCTCGGCGGCGCCGGCAGCGTCGCCGTCGGCGCGTGGCTGCTGATCGAGCGGGGCGCCCGCCCCGGCCAGGTCGCCGAGCGCTCCGCCGTGCTCTTCCTGCTGACGAGCGGCATCAACGTGATCACGCTCGCGCTCGCCGGCCTCGGCCTGTGGGCGGGCGTGCTGCCGGGCAGCCGGAGCGTGCTGCTCAGCCTGGTGCCGGGAGCGGTCGGGGTGGTGGTCTTCGTCGGGTTCGTGCTGCTGCCCGAGGTCAACGACCGGCTGATCGTCGAGCGGCGCGACGGGCGGATCGCCGACTGGGCGGGGGCGATGTCCGACACGATCCGCCAGACGCGCCGACTGCTGTTCGGTTTCGACTGGCGGCTGCTCGGTGCGGTGGGCTACCTGTGGTTCGACATCGCCGTGCTCTGGGTCTGCTTCCGGGCGCTCGGGGACACGCCGCCGCTCGCGTCGCTGATCCTCGCCTACCAGATCGGCTACCTGTCGAACCTGATCCCGATCCCCGGCGGGATCGGCGTGCTCGACGGCAGCCTGGTCGGCATGTTCGTGCTCTACGGGGTCAATGACACCCTCGCCACCTCCGCCACGATCGTCTACCACGCCATCTCGCTCTGGGTTCCGGCGACATGGGGCACGGTCGCGTTCCTGCTGCTGCGCCGCAGCCGCCATGAGTCGGTCGGCTGGCTGCCGGAACGGGCCAGGCGGGGCTCGGCCTGATCCGCCGCGGTGCGGCGACCCGCCCGGAGCGCCACGGTCCGGAAGCGTTTCACACCCTCTATGGTGTCCGGGATCGCCGAACCAGCTTCACCAGGATCCGTTCTCGCCCTGATCCGCTCCGGGGAGGCGACGACGCGCAACGAGCTCGCCGAGCACCTCGGCGTTGCGCGCTCGACCGTCGTGCAGCGCCTCGGGGTCCTCGCCGAGGCCGGCCTCGTCCGGGTGGCGGGTGACGCCCAGTCGAGCGGCGGACGCCCCGCATCGATCTTCGCCTTCGACGAGGGCGCCGGGCTGGTGGTCGTCGGTGACCTCGGCCAGACCGGGTGCCACCTGGCCGTCTGCGACCTCGGCGCCCGCCCGCTCGCCGAGCTCACCGCCTCGCTGCAGATCGAGCGCGGGCCGGAGGTCGTCCTCGCGTGGGTGCAGGCGCGCTTCACCGAGCTGCTCAGCGAGGTCGGCCGGGGCTGGGAGGACGTGCTCGGGGTCGGGATCGGCCTGCCGGGACCGGTCGACTTCCAGACCGGCCGGCCCGTCAGCCCGCCGGCCATGCCGGGGTGGGACGGCGTCGACGTGCCGAGCATGTTCGCCGACATCACCGCCGCGCCGGTGCTCGTGGACAACGACGCCCGGATCATGGCGATCGGCGAGCACCGCCAGGCCCGCCGCGGCGACCGGCACATGATCTTCGTCAAGATCGGCAGCGGCATCGGCGCCGGGCTGATCGCCTACGGCGAGGTCCTGCGCGGCGAGCGCGGCGCAGCGGGGGACATCGGGCACATCGTCGTTGACCCGGAGGGATCGGACGTGTGCCGCTGCGGCAACGTCGGCTGCCTCGACGCCGTCGCCGGAGGGTGGGCGATCGCCCGTCGTATGGGCGACCTCGCCCCCACCCCGCCCGACGTGGTGCGCCTCGCGCGCGAGGGACACCCGGAGGCCACCGGCCAGGTGCGCCGCAGCGGCCGCCTCGTCGGCGTCGCGGTGGCCGATGCCGTCAACCTGCTGAACCCGACCTCGGTGGTGATCGGCGGCAAGCTCGCCGAGGCCGATGAGCAGGTGTTCGCCGCCGTGCGCGAGGTGGTCTACCGTCACGCCACCCCGGTGGCCTCCCGGCATCTCGAGATCGTCCTCACCGAGCTCGGCCACATGGCCGGCATCATCGGCGCGGCGCACATGGTGATCGACCACGTGCTGGAGCCCGACCGCGTCGCCGAGCTGGTCGAGCGGCGCTCCGCCGGCCCCGTGGCCTGAGGTTCCCCTTCGGCGGCGGCGCGCTCCGCCGCCGCCTCACCTACGCGGGGACGGCGGTCGGCGCGCTCGTCGCGGCGGATGCCTCGGTGGCGAGGGCGGCGACCCGATTCCACGCCCGGCGCGCGATCAGCTCTCCGGGGACCATCCAGGAGCCGCCGACGCAGACGACGTTGGGGAGGGCGAGATACTCCGCGGCCCGGGCGAGGTCGATGCCGCCGGTGGGGCAGAAGCGCACCTGCGGGAAGGGCGCCCCGAGCGCCCGGAGCGCCGCCACGCCGCCGCTCGTCTGCGCCGGGAAGAACTTCATCGTCGAGATCCCGAGTTCCAGCAGGCGCAGCACCTCGCTCGCGGTCACCGCGCCGGGGAGGAACGCGGTGGTGGTGGTGGCCGCGGCCGCGGCGAGCGCGTCGGTGCACCCGGGCGAGACGATGAAGCGGGCGCCGGCCTCGGTGGCGGCGTGCAGCTGCTCGGGGCTCGTCACGGTGCCGGCGCCGACGACCGCGCCGGGCACCTCGGCGGCGATCCGGCGGATCGAGCCCAGGCCGGCCGGGGTCCGCAGCGTGATCTCGAGCACCGGCAGCCCCCCGGCGACGAGCGCCTCGGCGAGCGGGACCGCGGTCGCCTCCTCCTCGATCGTGATGACGGGCACCACGCGGGTGCGGCCAAGGAGTGCCTGGAAGCTCATCGGCGAGCCGCAGTCTGTCAGGCTCGGGGTCATGCCGGGGTCAGGCTCGGGGCGCTCACCGGGTCCGCGACCTCGGCGTCGAGCATCGAGAAGATGCTCGCACCGGCGTCGGCGCTCGAGACGGCACCGCGGAAGAGCCGGAACAGCTCGCGCCCGGTCCCGATGTCCCCGGCGTGCGGGGGTTCCGCCGGCTCGCGCGCGCGCAGGTCGACGTCGAGCACGTCGAGCGTCCCCGCGCGGGCGTCGACCCGGATCAGGTCGCCGTCACGGACCCGGGCGAGCGCGCCCCCGTCGGCCGCCTCCGGCGTGCAGTGGATCGCGGCTGGCACCTTGCCCGAGGCGCCGGACATGCGACCGTCGGTGACGAGCGCGATGCGGTGGCCGCGACGCTGGAGCACGCCGAGCGCCGGCGTGAGCCGGTGGAGCTCCGGCATGCCGTTCGCCCGCGGGCCCTGGAAGCGCATGACGACGACCATGTCCCGGTCACACTCGCCGTCGGCGAACGCGTCGAGGAACTCCTGCTGGTCCTCGAAGACGCGGGCGGGCGCCTGCACCGTGCGGTGTTCCTCGGCCACGGCGGAGACCTTGATCACCGCTCGGCCGAGCGAGCCCTCGAGGACGCGGATGCCGCCGTCCTGCGCGAAGGGGTACTGCGGCGAGCGGAGCACCGCCGGATCGATGCTCCCGGCCGCCGGAGCCGACCCCCAGACGAGCTCCCCGGCGATCAGCTCCGGCGCCGACGTGTAGCGGCTGAGCCCGGGGCCGACGACGGTCAGGACGTCCTCGTGCAGGAGGCCGACCTCGAGCAGGGAGGCGAACAGGGTCGCGGTGCCGCCGGCCGCCTGGAACTCGTTGATGTCGGCGTTGCCGTTGGGGTAGATCCGCGCGAGCAGCGGCACGATCTGGGACAGGGCGGCAAAGTCCCGCCAGGTGAGCTGGATGCCGGCGGCCGCCGCCATCGCGACGAGATGCATCGTGTGGTTCGTCGACCCGCCGGTGGCGAGCAGCGCCACCACCGCGTTGACGATCGCGCGTTCGTCGACGACGCGCCCGATCGGCGCGAGCTGCTCGGGCTCGGTGAGCTCGACGATCCGGCGTCCCGCCGCGGCGGTGAGCTCACGCCGCAGCGCCGTCCCGGCGATCACGAAGCTCGCCCCGGGCAGGTGCAGGCCGAGCGCCTCCATCACGAGCTGGTTGGTGTTGGCCGTGCCGTAGAAGGTGCAGGTGCCCGGCGCGTGATACGACCGCAGCTCGGACTCGAGCAGCTCGTCGGCGTCGACCTGACCGTCGGCATGGAGCTCTCGGACGCGCGCCTTCTCGGCGTTGGGAATGCCGGAGGGCATCGGTCCGGCGGGCACGAACAGGCACGGCAGGTGCCCGAAGCTGAGCGCGCCGGCGACGAGTCCGGGCACGATCTTGTCGCAGACGCCGAGCAGCAGGGCGGCGTCGAACATGTCGTGGGCGAGCGCGACGGCCGTGGCGAGCGCGACGACGTCTCGGCTGAAGAGCGAGAGCTCCATGCCCGGGCGCCCCTGCGTGATCCCGTCGCACATCGCCGGCACGCCCCCGGCGAACTGCGCGACGCCCCCGGCGCGCAGGATCTCCTTCTTGAGCAGCGCGGGGTAGCGGTCGAGCGGTTGGTGCGCGGAGAGCATGTCGTTGTAGGCGGAGACGATCGCCACGTTCGGCACGTCCCGGCGCGCGAGGCGGTCCTGCTCCTCGGCGCCGCAGGCGGCGACGCCGTGCGCCAGGTTCGCGCATCCGGCGTGGGCGCGGGGGCGTCCGTCGCGCTGATCGCGTTCGATGCGGCGCTCGAGACGGTCGAGGTAGGCGCGGCGGGTGGCCCGGCTGCGGCGGGCGATCTGCTCGGTCACCTCGGCGACGGCGAGGTGCACGTCGCGGGAAGCTCGCGGGGGTGGCCAGTTACACATGTTGCGAGCTATATCTAATGAGAGTTATGCTTGTCAAGCATCAAAAGAGTCGAGCGATCTGTCCGATCACCATGAGAAGTGTCCGGAGCTGAGAGGATGAGCACAACGACGATGCAGGATCAGGCGCGGTTCTCGGCCGAGGACTGCGCGACGGTGGTCCTGGCCAGCTTCGCCTGCCGCGCCTGTCTCGCCGCGCCCGATCTGATCTCGCTCAAGGGCCGGCCGGGAGCGCGCTCGGCGACGTCGTGCTGCCCGCGCTGCGGAACGCTCAACCGGGTGACGATGAGCGACGCCCAGGCGTTCCAGCTGTGGACGCTGCAGCGCGGGAACACGTTCGTGCACTTCGCGCCCGAATACTGGTAACCGAGCGCCGCGCTGGTAACCGAGCGCCGCGGCGGGCGGCCGCCGCAGCCCGCGGCAGCAGCGGACGCCGGCGCGGATCAGGCCCTGGCTCGCGCCGTCTCGCGATCGTTGTGACGCTGCAGCGCCCTGGCCAGCTCGCGCTTGCTCATCCGCGAGCGCCCCTCGATCCCGGCGCGCTTCGCCTCCTCGTACAGCTTCGCCTTCGGCTTCGAGGCGTCGACGCCGCCGTAGGTCTCACCCACCCCCTCGCGGGCACGAGGACTGCTCGAGCGGGGATCGGAGTCCCCCGCCTCGGCCTTGGGCTCCCAATGGTCGCCGACCTTCTCGTGCGTGTGCTTGAGGGCGGCGTAGGCCACCCGGTGCGCGCGCTCGCCCTCCCCGTATTCCTCGGCCGCGCTGTCGTGTGCCTTGGCGAAGGTGCGCTGCGCCTTCTGGCCGGAGCGCCGCAGGGTGGACGGCAGCTCGCTCTGCTTCGCCGCGCCGCTCGTCGTCGTCTTGGGCATGGATTCCCTCCCGCTGTTCGTCGTGCGTCAGGCCGCCGCCTGGACCTCGTCGAGAGGATGCTCGGCCGGCATGAGCGACGGCTGCCGGCATCTGCCTCGCCCGGCTCGCTCGCTGCCACGTCGGGTCCTCTCGGCTGGGGCCTACCCCACTCGCCCCGGCGAACCACCCGGGCCGCCCGTCCCGATGACGGATCGGTCCGGGCCACCCCGGTCGACGGGTCTGCCGCCGAGCGATCCGGGGCGGGGTGCCGGGACGGAGCCTCCGACACCCCCGCCCCAGGTAGGATGGCCGCTGCCATGGCCCAGGTCACCCTCTCAAGCGGCCTCGCCCTCGAGTGCGAATGCCATGGCGAGGCGGGCGATCCGCCCGTGCTGATGGTCATGGGGTTCGGCGCACAGCTCGTCTCCTGGCCCCGCGAGTTCTGCCGCCGCCTCGCGGCCGGTGGGAGGTACGTGATCACCTTCGACAACCGCGACTGTGGCCGATCCGCCCATCTCGACGGCGTCGACGCCCACCTCGAGGAGGTTCAGGCGGCGGTTCAGTCCGGCGACCTGGGGCGAGCGCGCGAGCTCGCCCCCTACACGCTGAGCGACATGGCGGAGGATGGCTTGCGCCTGCTCACCGCGCTCGGCATCGAGCGCGCCCACGTGGTCGGCGCGTCGATGGGCGGCATGATCGCGCAGATCATGGCCATCGAGCAGCCGGAGCGCGTGCTGACGCTCACCTCGATGATGTCGACGACCGGGGAGCCTGAGGTCGGCCGGTCGAGCCCGGAGGCGCTCGAGGCCCTCCTCGCGCCCGAGCCGACGGGCCGAGACGCGTACATCGCCTCGGCCGAGACCTGGCTGCTCTGGCATTCCCGCCGCTACCCGGAGCTGGAGGAGACCCGGGCGATCGCGGCGGAGACCTTCGACCGTGGCCTCTCTCCGGAGGGGACGACCCGCCAGCTGGCGGCGATGCTCGCCAGCGGCTCCCGCGCCGACGGCCTGCGCCGGCTGCGCGTCCCGACGCTCGTCATCCACGGGCTCGACGACACGCTGATCGCGCCGAGCGGCGGCGAGCGCACGGCCGAACTGGTGCCGGGAGCCAAGCTGCTCCTGGTCCCGGACATGGGCCACGACCGCCCGCGTCCGCTCTGGCCCGAGCTCTGTGCCGCGATCCTCGAGCACACGGCTCGGGACTGACGGCCCTGCGCCCACGGTCCCGCGCCCGTGGTTCCGCGCCCGTGGTTCCGCGTCAGGGGTGCTGCGCGAGCGGTGCTACGCCAGCGCTGCGGCCGGCTTGACGCGGGCCGCGCGGGTCGCCGTCTTGGCGGCGTACATCAGCGTGTCGGCCCGGTGCAGCCACGCCTCGAGCTCCTCCCCGCTGCCCCGCTCGGCCACCCCATAGGACCACGCGACGCCACTGGTGGCGTGCAGCCGCTCGGCCCAGGCGACCGCCTCCGCCGCGGAGAGCCCCGGCAGGATGGCGATGAACTCGTCTCCGCCGACGCGGGCGGTGAGATCGACGCCGCGGGCCGCCGTCTGCAGCTCGGTGGCGAAGGTGATCAGCATCTGATCGCCCGCCAGATGTCCGGCGTGGTCGTTGACGAGCTTCAGCCCGTCGAGGTCCATCGCGACGAGACTGTGCGTCGCCGCGGCGAAGCGCCGGCTCGTGGCCAGCTGCCGCATCGCCTGGTCGAGCCCGCGCCGGTTCATCAGCCCGGTGAGCTCGTCGTGGCGTGCCTCGTGGCGCAGGTTGCCCACCGCCTGCGCCATCAGGATCGAGAGCAGCACCGCGCAGCTGATCATCGGCAGCGCGTCGAGCGCCACGCGCAGCGGCTCGGGGTTCATTGCCACCGCGTAGACGACCGCGGTGATCTCGCCCAGGAACATCCACAGCACGGCACGTCTCGGGTAGAACCCGGTCACCCAGAGGGCGACCCAGACGAGGCCGACCCCCGCGAACAGACCGCCGCTCCCGCTGGTGGCGGCCGAGAGCGTCGCCGCGACGACGGCGATCCGTACCGCCGCGAACGCGAGCAGGGCACGCGGGCCGAGGCGCTCGCCCACGGTGAGCAGCACCACGGTGATCACCGCCAGCAGGCCGCCGCACAGGGCGTACAGGTGCGTCGGCGCGGACCGCGTGAGCGGCGCCGCCGTCATGGCCGCCAGGACCACCGCCGACGTTCCGTCGAGCAGGGCCAAGATCCACGTCCTCGCCGACAGCGGACCGAACGGCACGCTGCGGCTCCTACCCAACGACTTCATCTCCACTGATCCTTCTCTCCCGGCTCCATCATCCGGCCTCTCGGGTCATCACTCCGGAAAGGTGTCTCCTTCATCGGCTGAGATGCCCTGAGCCTTGAGACTCGCTGACCAATCAGGCCGGATCGCGGCACCGCCTCCCGCACCGCGCCGGGCCCGCAGGGGCGCCCGCCGGGGCGCCGTTGGGCCGGAACGCGCGGACGGCCCGTGGACGGAGCTCACGGGCGGCCGGGTGGCGAACCTCGCGGAGCGCTGGACGTCAGACGCGGGCGTAGACCGTCTCGCTCACGCTGCGGCGCGACCCGGCTCGGCTGACGGCCGTCGCGACGTAGGTGATCGCCTCGAACGCGCCGTGGTGGCGCACCCGGGTGGCGAGGTGACAGGTCGCGATGCCGGAGATCCGGTCGTGGGCGTCGCAGCGCGGGTCCGGGACGGACCGGGCATAGCGGGCGTGGCGGCGGAGCCCGTCGAGGTCGACGCGCGGGGCGGTGAGGTCGATCCTGATGCCGCGCAGGCGGAGCGTCGCGTGCGCCCCGTCGGCGGTGCGGATCGTTCGCGTGATGCGCACGTCGCGCCCGCTCCGGTGCAGGACCACCGGATGGGGGCAGCCGCCGACGAGCGGGGCGCCGGCCGTGCGGCAGATGAAGTGGACCGTGACCGGCGTGTGCCACCAGCCGTTGTGGTTACGGGGCTGGGCGCTCGTCAGGCGCGCGCGGAGCACCGGCGGGGCCGGGAACGGCGACCTGATGTCCGGTCCGGTGGCGAGCAGCGTGGCGCTCGAGCCCTGGTAGTCAGCGTCTCCGGCGTAGGTGGCGAGAATCGGCTCGGTCACATTCGCAGGGACGGCATAGGCGAGCGTCGCGACGCCACCGACGAGGGGGGCGCTGCCGAGCGTGCGCCCGGCCACACTGAAGAGGACGGTGCCCGCCGGAGTGCCCGTTCCCGGGGCGGTCGCAACGACCGTGGCCGACAGCGTCGAGGACCCGATCACGAGGGTGGTGGAGGTCGCGGCGGCGGCCACGGTGATCACCTGCTGCGTCGTTCCGGCCGCGGGATCCTGCGGGTCCTGTGCGTCGATCGCGCAGGCGCCCGCGTGCGCGAACAGGACCTCACCGGAGGAGAGGGTGCAGGCGTCGTTCGTCGTCGCGGCCGGGTCGATCGAGAAGGTGACCTGCCCCGACGGCGTCGACGCCTGTGGGGCGTACGCGGGGCCGCCGACGACCGCGCCCGGATCCGAGGAGGTGAACACCGGCGCGGAGCCGGTCTGACCGTCGGCCGACGCCGCGCTCGGAGCGAGCCAGAGGGCCACCGTGGCGACAACCGTCAGCACCGTTCTCAGTCGCTCCATACCGCACCTCAGCCTCGGATCCCGGGGCACGTTCGACCCCGAGTGCCGTTCAGGCTAGCGGGCGCACGCGGCCTCGGCCAGCGACCTTGAATCCTGCAATTTGTCGCCCGCCCCGCCGTCGATCGCACCGTGCCACGGCCCGGAGACCGGGGACACGGCGAGGGCACGCGCGAGCGAGTGGAACGGCTCGGGCGGCGCGAGGTCACGGCGAGGGGCGGAGCCATCCGGGGGCGGGTGAGCCGTCGTGTGCGACGGCTCACCCGCCCCCGGTCCGCGGCACGTCAGCGACGTGCCGCGGCTCGCCAATCGGGGCGCCCGGATTCGAACCGGGGACCTCACCGACCCGAACGGTGCGCGCTACCAGGCTGCGCCACGCCCCGAGTGGGTCCATTGTGGCACGCGGGCTGCGGATCCGTCCCCGACCGCCGATCGGCGGACCTTGCCCGGCCGTGTCCTGCAGGTTGCGTCAATGTTGCGGTCGCGTTGTTGCGTCCATCTGGTCCCCGCGCCATACTCAGGTCATGTAATGATCGTCACAAGGAGGGCAGGGCCAATGTCTAATCACCTGACGCCCAGCGAGCTCGCGAAGGAGTCCGGACTCGATCGCCGAGACGTCATCGCCAAGTGCGTCGCGTGGGGCGTCCCGATCTTCAACGGGAAGATCGACAAAACCCTCTTCAAGTCGACCATGCAGGAGTTTGCCGACCCGAGTTCCCAGTCGATGGTGGGCGTCTGAGCGCCCGGGGAGCGCTCGGAAACGCAAACAGCGATTTTCGTGCGCGAAACGGCCAGGACCGGCCCCCGCGCACTCCCCGTCTTGGCGTCCCTGTCCTGGGATGCAGCGCCGCCTGGCTCAGGTGGAAGCCGTCGCAGATGCGTCGATGACGCTGGCTTCCCCCCAGGCGGCGCGTGATTCGGTCGACGCGTGAACCGTGGTGGCGCCGCACGGCGCCACCACCACGCACGGCTGGGCGAAAGTGCGGCGCCAGCCGCGTCAGGCGTCGGGGGTCGCGCCGGCGTCCGGGCCTGTGCCGGCGTCGTGGGGTTCACCGGCCGCTGCCTCCTCGGCCGGAACCTCGAGCGAAAGCCCCTCGAACACGTCGGCGACGCGATGGAGGACCTTGGCGGCGGCGGCCAGCTCCGCGTCGGAGCACTCGGCGAGCGCCTGCTGCCAGCGCGACTCCATCTGCTGCTGGCGAGCCGCCACCACGGCGGCCCCGCGATCGGTGAGCACGGAGAGGACGACGCGACGATCCGCCTCCGAGCGCTTGCGCGTCACCAGACCCGTGGCCTCGAGGTGCTCGAGCATCTGGGTCACCGTGGCCGGTGAGAGGTCGGTGTGCGCGGCGAGCTCCCGTGCCGAGTACTCGCAGTTGCCGGCCAGGCCGTGGAGCAGCCCGTACTGGGCATAGCTCAGCTGGCCGATCCGCTGCGTCTCGCGCCCGCGCAGCCGGCGCACCGCGACCATCGCGCGCTTGAAGGCGACCCCCACCTGCCCCGTGGGGGTCCCGGCGTCGTAGAACGCGCTGCCGGCGCTCCCTCGGCCCGCCGGGGTGTCGGAGGGCGGCTCAGGGCCCTCCGACACCGGCCGGGAGGAGAGAGTGCTCATGCCAGCGCCTCGGCGACGACACCGCTGTCGATGACGAGCCGATCCGGATCCGGAGCGGAGGACCGCGCCGCGGCGCGCCGGACGGTGCCCTCGGCCCGCATCAGCACCACGCACGGGATCACGGCGAGGGCGGCCATCCCGGCGGACCACCAGAACGCCGTCCCGTAGGCGCCCGCCGCCGCGCTCGCGGTGTGCGCGCCGCGCTCGGCGTTGGCGAGGACGACAGCGAGGATCGTGGTGCCGACCGAGCCTCCGATGCGGTTGAGCACGTTCAGCTGCGGCGTGGCGTGCGAGACCTCGCTGCGATCGAGCGCCGCAAAGGCCGCCGTCATCGCCGGCATGAAGCTCGACCCCATCCCCGCCCCGCGCAGGAACATGGCGACGCTGAGCACCGCGATCGGGGTGTGCGCGCCGATCAGGCCGAACGGGATCGTGAGCAGCGCCGTCACCACCACACCGACGAGGGCCACCGGGCCGCCGCCGTAGCGATCGGTCATGCGGGCGGCGAGCGGCATCGTGACGGCCATGCCGAGACCCTGCGGGCCCGTGAGCAGGCCGGTGTCGATCACGTTGAATCCACGCAGCTCCTGCCAGTACAGCGGCATCAGGATCATCGCCCCGAACACCGCCGCGCCGAGCGCGAACATGACGATCGACGCCGCCGAGAAATGCCAGCGACAGTAGAGGCGCAGGTCGAGCAGCGGGTGCTCGGTGCGCAGGGCGTGGACGACGAAGGCGACGACGAGGACCACGCCCACGAACACCGGCACGTACACGTGCGCGTTGCTGAAGCTGCCATACGTCCCGGCCTCCGCCAACCCGTAGGTGATGCCGACGAGTCCGGTGGACATCAGCACGAGGCCGAGGACGTCGAGCGTCTCCGTCCGCTCGCCGTCGAGGCGCGGCGAGGGGAGCAGGCGGAAGGCGAGCGGGATCGCCACAGCGCCCACGACGATGTTGACGAAGAAGATCCAGTGCCAGCTGAGGGTCTGGATGAGCGTGCCGCCGATCAGCGGCCCCAGCGTCGGCGCGAGCATCATCGGGATCGCCACCAGCGCCATCACCCGGCCCATGCGCTTGGGCCCAGCGGCATCGGCCATGATGATCTGGGCGAGCGGCATGATCATGCCGCCGCCGACGCCCTGCAGGACACGGAAGAGAATGAGCTCCGTGTCCGAGGTGGCGAGGCCGCAGAGCAGCGACCCGACGGTGAACAGGCTCAGGGAGATGAGGAAGAGCGGCTTGGCGCCGAAGCGGCGCGAGGCCCAGCCGGTCACGGGGATGACCGCGGCGAGGGAGAGCATGTAGGCCGTCACGACCCACTGGATGTTCGTGAGGCTCGAGTGGAGGTCCTTGCCGAGCGTCGCCAGGGCGACGTTGACGATCGTGGTGTCGAGGATCGACATGACGGCGCCGAGCATGGCGACGCCGGAGATGATCCACACCTGACGGGGGATCGCGTTGGAGTCAGCCACCGACGCGGTGGCGTTGCGTTCATTCGTTGCCATGCACGCGATGGTAGCAAACCATTAGGTAGCTTTCCATTAGCCACCCAACCGTCAGGCGGCTAATCACCGCTTCCCGGGACCGCATGGCTCCGTCACGCCCCGGTGGCGTCGGCCCCCTCGCGGCCGAGGAGAGCGAGCAACCCCGCCTCGTCGAGCACGCTGACGCCGAGCCGCTCGGCGTTGGCGAGCTTCGAGCCCGCGCTCTCCCCGGCGACGACGTAGCTCGTGCGCCGCGAAACCGAGCCGGTCACCTTGCCGCCGGCGGCCATGATCAGCGCGGTGGCCTGCTCGCGCGTGAGGTCGGGCAGCGTGCCGGTGAGCACGAACGTCTGGCCGGCGAGCGGCCCCTCCCCCGGCGCGGGCCCCGCCTCCTCGAAGCGCAGTCCGAGCTCACGGAGGTCCGCGATCAGGGCGCGCATCGCCTCGTCGGCGAGCTGGGCGTGGATGACCTGGGCCATCTTCGGCCCCACGCCGGGCGTCTGCTCCAGGTCGTCCGGGCTCGCTGCCAGGAGCGCGTCGATCGAGCGGAACTGCTGGGCGAGGTTGCGGCCGGTGACGTCGCCGACCTCCTCGATCCCGACCGCGTACAGAACTCGTCCGAACGGCTGGCGCTTCGAGTGCTCGATCGCGGCGACGAGCTTGGCGGCCGACACCGCGCCGAAGCCCTCACGCGTGGCGATCTGCTCGGCGGTGAGTCGGTAGAGGTCCGCGGCGGTCCGGATCCAGCCGAGCTCCATGAAGAGGCTCACCTGCTTCTCCCCCAACCCGTCGATGTCCATCGCGGCGGCGAAATGCTTGAGCAGCTGCCAGCGTCGCCCCGCGCAGTCCCGGTTCGGACAGATCGTGAACACCGAGCCCTCCGGCTTGCGGGTCGGGGTGCCGCACACCGGGCACTCGCTCGGCGGTCTCGGCTTCGGCGGGCGGTCGGAGCGGTCGGCGACGTGGGGCGCCGGAGAGACCACCTGCGGGATCACGTCCCCGGCCCGCAGAACGATGACCTCCTCGCCGATCCGCAGATCCTTGCGCGCGAGGTCCTCCTCGTTGTGCAGCGTCGCCAGCTTCACGGTGACGCCCCCGACGTGCACCGGCTCGAGCATCGCGTACGGATGCAGGTCGCCGAACTTGCCCGGATTCCAGCCGATGTCGAGCAGCGTGGTGACCGCCGTCGTCGGCGGGAACTTCCAGGCGATGGCCCAGCGCGGCTCCCGGCCGACGACGCCGAGACGGCGCTGCAGCTCGAGGTCGTTGACCTTCACGACGACGCCGTCGATCTCGAAGTCGAGCGATCCGCGGCGCTGCTCCCAGCGCTCGCACTGCGCGACGACCCCGTCCTCGCTCTCGAGCACCCGGATGTCCGGGTTGACCGGGAAACCGAGCTCCCGCAGCCAGAGCAGGCCCTCATGATGGGTGGCGAAGCTGACCCCGTCCGACGCGACGCCGACCTGGTAGGCCCAGAACGAGAGCGGACGCTCCGCGGCGAGCCGCGGGTCGAGCTGGCGAACGGTGCCCGCGGCCGAGTTGCGCGGGTTCATGAACGTCGACTCGCCGGCGGCGGCGCGCCGCTCGTTCAGCGCCTGAAAGTCCGGGAGCGACATGTAGACCTCGCCGCGCACCTCGAGCAGCGCCGGCGGCGCGTCGGTGCTCAGGCGCAGCGGCACCTGGGCGATCGTCCGCAGATTGTGGGTCACGTCCTCCCCGATCTCGCCGTTCCCGCGCGTGACGGCGCGCACGAGCAGCCCGTCCTCGTAGACCAGTGACATGGCCAGACCGTCGATCTTGGGCTCGGCCACGAACTGAAACGCCGGGTTCTCGATGCCCTCGCGCGCGAGGAAGCTGCGCATCCGCTGGATCCAGGCGCGCAGTTCCTCGGCGGAGCGGGCGTTGGCGAGCGACAGCATGCGCTGGAGGTGCGCGACCTTGACCAGATCCGACACCGGGGCCTCGCCGACGCGTTGCGTGGGCGACTCCGGGGTGATCAGCTCGGGGTGCGCCTCCTCGAGCGCCTTCAGCTCGTTGTAGAGGGCGTCGTAGGCGGCGTCCCCGATCTCCGGGTCGTCGAGGACGTGGTAGCGGTGGGAGTGGTGGTCGACCAACCTGCGCAGCTCGGCGATCCGCTCCGCCGCGCTCGAGTCGTGCGGGCTCATGACCGCGGGTCGACCGGCTCCTCCAGCAGCCGCGTCAGGTCGTGGGCGATCAGCGCCCGCACGCCCTCGTGATGGGTGAGGTCGAAGTGCAGGGGCGTCAGGGCGACGCGGCGCGCCTCGATCGCGGTGATGTCCGTGTCCCGCTCCGCCGCATCGCCGGCAGCGTCCTCGCCGTAGACCCGGTACAGGCGGCGGGCCGGACGATCGGGGTCGGACTCGATCAGCTCGAGCTCGTCACGGTAGAAGCGCTTGCCGAGTCGCGCGACGGCGATGCCCTCAGGCGGGCAGCCGGGGAAGTTGACGTTCAGCAGCGTGCTGTCCGGCAGCGGCACGCTCTCGAGATCCTCCACCAGCCGCGCCGTGAAGCGTGCGGCGGCGTCGAAGTGGTACACCGTGCTCGCGCGGAAATCGAGTTCCAGCGCGCTCGACTGCTGCGAGACCGCGATGCCGGGCAGGCCGAGGACGATCGCCTCGAGCGCCGCCGCCACGGTGCCCGAGTAGGTGATGTCATCGCCGATGTTCGTGCCGTGGTTGATCCCGGAGACGACCATCTCGGGGCGCCAATCGTCGATCAGGCCCAGGTGGGCGAGGCGCACGCAGTCCACCGGCGTGCCGTCGGTGGCAAAGCCGGTCGTCCCGTCGCCAAAGTCCACCTCCTGCACCCAGAGCGGACGGCGCGTGGTGATCGACCGCGCCATCGCTGAGCGGTTGCCGTCGGGGGCGACCACGCGCAGATCGAGCCCGGGCACCGTCAGCAGCGCGCGACGCAGCGTCTGCAGCCCCTCGGCGTCGATCCCGTCGTCGTTGGTGAGCAGCACCCGCATCACACGTAGGCTAGTGCCCCCGAGCGGAGGCCGGCGAGCTGCGTGCGGCCGGGCGTGCCGGTTGCCGCCCCACCCCGGCGCGACCGCGTCCGGCCTGCGCGGGATGTGCCGGCTGGCGGCGCGCCGCGCAGCGGTTCAGTGCGCCACGGCCACGATCGCCAGGGTCATCGACAGGACCATCCCCTGGTGGAGGGCGACGAGAATGCCGGGGTTCTTCGGCCTGAGGTTCACCGCATGGAACAGCAGGAAGCCGATCGAGACCTGGGCGACCGAGACGTAGAAGGCGACGGGGTACTGCGGCATCCAGGCGCCGAGCGTGGCGACCACGGCGAGCGCGGCAAAGATGTGCACCACCGTCACCAGCTGCGGCAGCCGGCGCGGCCAGGAGAACGCTTCGATCGGCTGGCCAAACCCACGCTGGCCCGTGGTCATGCCGCCGAGAAACACCGCCAGCAGCAGGGCGTGGAGGGGAACCGTGCGATCGAGCAGCGACCAGACGTTCGCGCCAGGCAGGTAGAGCTTCGTCAGATAGCTGAAGAACACGCCGTAGGCGAGGAGCCCATGGACGCCGTGGACGATCGACGGCAGCCTGCCCGAGAGCACGAAGAGGGTCCCCATCCCGAACAGGGCGGTGATCACCACCAGGACCAGGCCGCTGATCGTCGCGGAACCGGGTGCGAGCACCACGAGCGCGACGCCGATCGTTCCCACCAGCGTCGCCACGATCCGGTGGGCGGCCTCAGGGTCGCCCCTGACCAGGAGCACCAGGATGTTCCGCGTGTAGGGCCAGTGGGTACCGAGCGACAGGCCAAAGCCAAAGCCCTCCACGAGGCTGCCGAGCAGGATCAGGATCCCGGCGAGGATCGTCTCGGCCAACAGCAGGCCGTCAACGACCGCAGCCTGGCCCGTGGCCGATGTGGTCCCCGCGCGGACGATCCCGGCGACGACGGCGGCGATGATCAGCGCCGTGATCAGCAGCCTGACCAGGCGAACCGTGGTCGTGATCTCGCCCTCCACCACGGAGGGGTCGGCCGCCGGATCCGACGCGTCGGTCGTTGGTTCGGAGATTCCAGAGCTCGTCATGTGCCTTCTCCAGGGCTGGCGGGGCGGGCCGATTCTACGGCCACGGTGCACCCGCCGCCTCCGGGGTTCCCGCTGACCCTCTGCGCCTCGGCGCCCAGGGGCACAACATCGTCGCGACCTCCAGCTCCCGCCGGGCGCAGTCACAGCGCCTGATATACGAGGTGCATGCGTCCCACACGACTCCTTCCCGCCGCCTGCGCCCTCGCCCTCAGCGTCGTCGCGCTTCCGGCCGCCGCCTCCCCCACCCCCGCGCCGACGGTGCGGGAGAGCTTCACGCCGCTGCCCTGCCCGAGCCGGCCCCGCACGACCCGGCAGATCGAGGGGTGCGCGGAGCACCGGGTGCTCGCCACCGACCGAACGATCGACGCGCTCAACACGAAGGTCGTGCGAAAGCTGCGACCGGCCGCTCGAGCGGGGTTCGTCTCGAGCAACGCCGCGTGGGTCAGCTACCGCGACGAGGCGTGTGCGGCGGCGGCGTCCCCCTACACCGGCGGCAGCCTGCAACCCGTCGCCTACGCCAACTGCCTGGTCGCAATCGACCGCTCACACGTCGGTGAGCTGCGCGGGCTGCTCGTCGCGCTCCCGGCCGGCTGAGGCCGGGAGGAGCGTCACGGAGCGCCGGCGCCGGGCGGCGCCTCGGACGGCGCGGTGAGGAGTCGCTCGCCCCCGTAGCCGGCCCCGGCGAAGTACAGACCGTGGGCCGGGGCCGTCGGGCCGCCCTCCGCTCGCGGGCGGCCATCGAGCAGGGCGGCGAACCGCTCCAGCGGGATGGCGCCGCGGGCGACGGCGAGCATGGTGCCGACGAGGGCACGGTTCATGTGACGCATGAACGTGTCCGCCTCGATCCAGAACTGGAGGACCTCCGCCTCACCCCGGACCTCCCCGGCGACCCCGCGAGCGGCACCACGCAGCCAGAACGCGGCGTGGACGTCGCGCTCGAAACGGACGTGGTAGGTGTCCGCCGGGGTGAAGGCGGTGAAGTTCCGCGTGCCGACCAGCAGCGACGCGCAGCGGCGCAGGAGCTCGAAGTCCACCGGGTAGGACCAGTGGAGGATGCCGTCACGAGCCAGCGCCGGCCGCCCCGCCCGCGCGAGCACCTGGTAGCAGTACGCCCGGGAGGTGCAGTCGTGACGGGCGTCGAAGCCGTCGGCCACCACGTCCGAGGCGATGACCGCCACATCGGGCGGCAGCAGAGCGTTGAGGCTGCCCAGCGGGGCAGCCTCACCCTCGTGGGAGGCGACCTGCGCCCAGGCGTGCACGCCGGCGTCCGTGCGGCCGGCCACGGTGAGCACCACCGGCCGGCGCAGCACCGTGGCGAGCGCCGCCTCGAGCACGCCCTGCACGGTCCGCTTCTCCGGCTGGCGGGCCCAACCGGAGAACGCGGAGCCGTCGTACTCGACCGTCAGCCGCGCCGTCATCGACGCCGTGCCGGGCCGAGCGGACTAGACGAGCTCGAGCAGGACCATCTCGGTCGCGTCGGAGCGACGCGGGCCGAGCTTGAGGATGCGCGTGTACCCACCCTCGCGGGCGCTGTAGCGGGGAGCGACCTCCTCGAACAGCTTGTAGACGGCGAACTTGTCCTGGCCCAGGGCGGAGAGCGCCTGGCGCCGGGCGTGCAGGTCGCCCCGCTTGGCGAGCGTGATCAGCTTCTCGAGCTCCGGCTTCACGGCCTTCGCCTTCGCCTCGGTCGTCTCGATCCGCTCGTGCTCGATGACCTCCTTGGAGAGGTTCATGAGCAGGGCCTTGCGGTGCGAGGCGCTGCGGGAGAGCTGGTAGCGGTTACGTTGATGACGCATGGTTCGTGAGTCCTCGGGACGGGAGCTTAGCCCTCGCGCAGCGCGAGGCCGCGCGCGTGCAGGGTTTCGATCACTTCGTCGATCGACTTCTTGCCGAAGTTCGGGATCGCGTTCAGCTCGCCCTCGCTCTTGGCCACCAGGTCGCCGACCGTCTGGATGCCGGCGCGCTTGAGGCAGTTGTAGGAACGCACGCCGAGCTCGAGCTCCTCGATCAGGATGTCGTCCATCGCGTTGGGCGCGCGGCCCCCGGCGGCGGCGCGGCCGATGTCGCCGACGAGGCCGGCGTCGAGAATCCCACCGGTGTGGGTGTCGCGCAGCTCGATCACACGATCGGCGTCGGTGAAGATGGCCAGCTGGGAGATGAGGATCTCGGCCGCCTCACGCAGCGCGGCGTGCGGGTCGATCGATCCGTCGGTCTCGATGTCGAGCGTCAGCTTGTCGTAGTCGGTCTTCTGGCCGACGCGAGCCTGCTCCACGTTGTAGGCGACGCGGCGCACGGGGGAGAAGATCGAGTCGATCGGGATGACGCCGATCGGCTGATCCGCCGACTTGTTCTCCTCGGCCGGGCGGTAGCCGCGGCCGCGGCCGATCGTCAGGTACACCTCGAGCTTCGTCTGCTTCTCGAGCGTCGCGATGTGAGCGTCCGGGTTGAGGATCTCGACGCCGGAGGGCAGGTCGATGTCCTTGGCCGTGATCTCGCCCGGGCCGCTGACCACGAGCGGAGCCTCGACCTCGGACGCATCCGAATGCATGCGGCAGACGATGCCCTTCAGGTTCAGGACGATGTCGGTGACATCCTCCTTGACGCCCTTGATCGTCGAGAACTCGTGCGCGACGCCCTCGATGCGAACGCTCGTGACCGCGGCACCGGCCAGGGACGAGAGCAGCACGCGGCGCAGCGAGTTACCGAACGTGTAGCCGAAACCGCGATCGAGTGGCTCGATCGTGAACGAACCGCGGTTTTCCTCAACGGACTCGCTGGTGATTCGGGGGACTTGGAAGTCAAGCATCGCGCGTTCCTAACATCGTGGGTTCTGCGCCGGGAGGTCGGTTCCGGCGTTTCAAGGCCGCGCGCGCTGGGCTCAGCCCACGCGCACGCGGCGAGCAAATTGGTCTACTTGGAGTACAGCTCGACGATCAGCTGCTCCTGCACCGGAGCGGCGATCTCGCGTCGCTCGGGCTTACGGAGCACCTTGGCCGTCAGCGAGTCGTGGTCGGCCTGCAGCCAGGCCGGGACCTGGCCCGTCAGCTCGGTCGCATCGCGGATCACCTGGGTCGCGGTGGACTTCGCGGCGATCGCGATCACGTCGTTGTCCCGCAGCTGATAGCTGGGGATGTTGACGCGGCGCCCGTTCACGGTCCAATGTCCGTGGAGAATCAGCTGCCGAGCCTGGCGGCGCGAGGCGGCGAACCCGAGACGCACGAGGACGTTGTCGAAGCGGCACTCCAGCGTGCGCAGCAGGTTCTCACCGGTGATGCCCGGTTGGCGTGAGGCCTTCTCGTAATAGATGCGGAACTGCCGCTCGAGGACGCCGTAGTACCGCTTGGCCTTCTGCTTCTCGCGCAGCTGCAGGCGATACTCGCTCTGCTTCTGGCGGCCGCGTCCGTGCTCGCCGGGCGGGTAGCCGCGGCGCTCGACGCCACACTTGTCGGTGAGGCAGCGCTCGCCCTTGAGGAAGAGCTTCTGGCCCTCCCGCCGGCACTGCTTGCACTGTGCTCCGTGATCACGCGCCATGGTTCAGACCCTCCTGCGCTTACGCGGACGGCAGCCGTTGTGGGCCTGCGGCGTGACGTCCTTGACGCCAGTCACCTCGAGCCCGGCGGCCTGCAGAGAACGGATCGCCGTCTCGCGGCCCGAGCCGGGGCCCTTCACGAAGACCTCGACCTTCTGGAGGCCGTGCTCGATGCCCTTGCGCGCGGCGGCGTCAGCCGTCACCTGCGCGGCGAACGGGGTCGACTTGCGCGAGCCCTTGAAACCGGCGCCGCCGGCGGACTCCCAGGCGATCACGTTGCCGTCTCGATCCGTGAGCGAAACGATCGTGTTGTTGAACGAGGTCTTGATGTGGGCCTGGCCGATGGGGATGTTCTTGCGGACGCGGCGACGACCGCGCTGCGGCCTACGAGGAGCGGGACTCATTGATTACTTCTTACCTGCCTTCTTCTTCCCGGCCACCTGCATGCGCTTGGGGCCCTTGCGCGTGCGCGCGTTGGTCTTGGTGTTCTGGCCGCGCACGGGCAGGCCGCGCCGGTGGCGCAGGCCGCGGTAGCAGCCGATCTCCTGCAGGCGCTTGATGTTCTGCGACCGCTCGCGCCGCAGGTCACCCTCGACCACGACGGAGTTGTCGATCAGGTCGCGAAGCTTGACGACCTCTTCCTCGGTGAGATCACGCACCTTGCGGTCCGGCTCGATGCCGAGCTCCGCGAGCAGACGGTTGGAGGTGGGGCGACCGATCCCGTAGATGTAGGTGAGACCGATCTCGACGCGCTTGTTGAGGGGGATGTTGACCCCGGAGATACGCGCCATTTAGCCCTGCCGCTGCTTGTGTCGCGGGTTGGAGCAGATCACCAGCACACGTCCGTGCCGGCGGATAATCTTGCATTTTTCGCACATCGGCTTGACCGACGGTCGTACTTTCACGTCGCTTCGCTCTCGTCGTGAGTTATTTCGTGTGATCCTCGTCCGCGGCTCTGGAGGCCGGTGCGGCCGCCGCTACCGGGACGGGAGTCGCGCGCAGCGCAAGCCCTGCGTTGCAGGCGCAAAAGCGGATAGTAGCAACAACGCGATTTCGCGTTCTGCCCCGCAGGAGAAATTCTAATCGCGTCGTCAGGCGGCCGCGCGGCCGCCCTTGGCTTCGTGCCAGGGAGTCAGGATACGGGGGCCCTCGGCGGTCACCGCGATGGTGAACTCGAAGTGCGCCGCCAGCGACCCGTCCGCCGAGAAGATCGACCAGTTGTCGTCGGCGAGGCGGACCTGGTGCTTGCCGACGTTGACCATCGGCTCCACCGCGAGCACCATCCCCTCCTCGAGCAGGACACCGGTCCCGGGCTTGCCGTAGTTGGGGACCTGCGGGTCCTCGTGCATCTCCCGGCCGACACCGTGGCCGACGAGCGTGCGCACGATCGAGAACCCGTTCTCGTCCTCGACGTGGTGCTGGATCGCGTGGCCGATGTCCCCGAGGTGGTTGCCCGGGACGCACTGGGGCACGGCCAGGTGCAGGGACTGCTCGGTGACGGCGAGGAGCTTCTGGGCGATCGGTGAGATCGGCCCCACCGGGAAGGTGCGGGCGGCGTCGGCGACCCAGCCGTCCTTCACCACGCCGATGTCCACGGAGAGGATGTCCCCGCGCTCGAGGGTGTAGGCGCCCGGGATCCCGTGCACGACCATCGAGTTCGGCGAGGCGCAGATCGACCCCGGGAAGCCGCGGTAGCCCTTGAAGGCGGGCTCGCATCCCTGTGAGCGGATGAAGCGCTCCGCGGCCTGGTCGAGCTCGAGCGTCGTCACACCCGGCCGGATCTTCGAGGCGAGCAGGCTCATGGTGCGCACGAGCACCTCGCCGGCGGCCGCCATCTGCTCGATCTGCTCCGGGGTCTTCTTCACGATCGCCATGACTGCCTCTCGGTCAAGCGTAGTGATCGCCCGCACGCGGGGTCAGAGGGAGTCCTCGAGGCGGAGCGTCGCGATCAGCGCCCGGATGTGGTCGTGCACCTCGGCCGGCGCGCGCGTGCCGTCGACGCGCCGAAGCAGCCCCTGCTCCTCGTAGTAGGCGACGAGCGGCGCCGTCTGCTCGTGGTACACCGCGAGCCGGTGCTTGACCACCTCGGGACGATCGTCGTCGCGCTGGACCAGCGCGGTCCCGTCCTGATCGCAGAAGCCCTCATGCTTGGGCGGGTCGTAGTCGACGTGGTAGTTGTGCGTGCGGCCATTGCCCGCGCTGCAGACGCGCCGCCCGGCGATCCGCTCGATGATGGCCTCGTCGGGCACATCGAGGAGGATCGCGGCGGTGATCCTCCGGCCCTCGCCGCGGAGCTGATCGTCGAGCGCGTGAGCCTGGGCGGTGGTGCGAGGGAAGCCGTCGAGGATGAAACCGTCCTGCGTGTCGTCCTCATCGAGCCGCGCGGCGGCCATCGCCAGGATGAGCTCGTCCGGAACGAGCCCTCCGGCGTCCATGTGCGCCTTTGCCGCGAGGCCGAGCTCGGTTCCCTCCCGCACGTGGGCCCGGAGCATCTCCCCGGTGGAGATGAACGGCAGCGAGAAGTCCTCGCGCAGGCGCTCGGCCTGGGTTCCCTTTCCGGCCCCCGGAGGCCCGATCAGGATGAGATTCAATTGAGGCGGCATGAAGGTGGTGATGTTATCGGGGAGTGGGCGTCAGGCCGCACTCCTCGTGACCCGGCGCCCGCGCCCCGGCGTGGGCCCGGTCGCGCGACCCGCTGGCCCGGCGGCGCCGGCGCGCGCGGCGAGGCTCAGATCCGGATGGGGACGAGGCGTCCGGCGGCCGCGCGCCGCCTGCGCTCGGCGGAGGCACGGCGCCCCCGGGCGAGCACGCGCGACTCGATCATCCACCAGCTCCCGGCGGCCAGGACGACGCTGACGGCGATCGAGAGGGCCGCGTTCAGGTAGACCGAGCCCGCCGGCAGGTAGTGGTAGACGACGTTGCGCGCGAGCAGGTGGAAGAGGTACAGCCCGTAGCTGATGCGCCCGAGGGCGCGCAGGGGGGCGGCCGCGACGAGCCGGGCGAGCGGCCCGTCCTGGGTGCCGATCAGGCTGATGATCAGCGGCACCGCGACCAGGCACGCGCTGAGATACACCCGCTCGGTCGCCAGCTGATCGTCGGCGAGCAGGATGAGGAAGCAATACGTCAGCGCCACCGCCGCCGCGTGCCGCCAGGCCCGCCGTGCGCCCAGGAGCGCGACCAGGGACGGTGGCAGCGGCCGAAGGAGTCCGGACGGGATCCGGACGAGCCGGTGCCGCCAGACCACGGCGCCGAGGCAGCCGAAGAGCAGCTCGGCCGCCCGCGCCGCGGGCGAGTAGTAGGCCGAGTAACCGACCCCGGAACCGGCGGGCGCGAGGGCGAGCAGCCCGGCGATGCCGGCGAGCAGCGCGAGGGCGACGACCCGGGGGCCCGCGCCCCGGCGCAGGAGCAGGGCGAGCGCGAGGGGCCAGACGAGGTAGAACTGCTCCTCCTGGGCGAGCGACCAGGTCGGGTTCAGGCTGCCGAGGTCATGCGCGTGGCCCGTTGCGGCGAGCCAGTTGTTGACGAAGAGCACCGAGGCGAGCGCCTTCCAGGGGAAGGGCCAGCCGCTCATCCGGTAGCAGGCGAGGTCGACCGCGAGCGCGAGCACGATGAGCAGGCCGAGCGCGGGAAGCAGCCGGCGGGCCCGTCGCCCGTAGAACCGCCGCAGGTCGATCCGTCGCGACCCGTCCCACTCCTCGTAGAGGAGCGTGGTGATCAGGAAGCCCGAGAGGGCGAAGAAGAGGTCGACCCCGACGTAGCCGTTGGGGAGCAGGTCGGTGTGCGTGAGCATCACGAGCAGGATCGCGATCCCGCGCAGACCGTCCAGCACCGGCCGATGTCCGAGCCGCCGCGGACCCTCACGTCTCCGCGGAGCGTCACGTCTCGCTGGCATCCCGGGTTCTCTACCCGGGCGGGCGCGGGCGGATCACCGGCGCGGGGAATCGGGCCACCGTCACCGTCACAGGACGGCGGTGGCCCGCGTCAGACGGGGCCCGGCGAGCGGGCGACGCTACCTGAGGAAGCCCTCGTAACTTCGTGACATCAGCTGCGCCTCGAGCTGCCGCATCGTGTCGAGCGCGACCCCGACGACGATGATGATCGAGGTGCCGCCGAAGGCGAAATTGGCGCCGGTCTGGGAGATGAGGATCGTCGGCAGCGCCGCGATGAAGGCGAGGAACAGCGCTCCGGGGAAGGTGAGCCGGGCGAGCACGCGGTCGAGGAACTCCGCGGTCGGTCGGCCGGGCCGGATGCCCGGGATGAAGCCCCCGTACTTCTTCAGGTTCTCCGCCTGATCGATCGGGTTGAAGACGACGGCCGTGTAGAAGTAGGTGAAGAGGATGATCAGGATGCACTCGCCGACGACGTAGTGCCAGCTCCCGGGCGAGAGGAAGGTCGCGAGGCTCGTTCCCCAGTTGTGGATCTTGTTCTGGCCGATCAGCTGGCCGATCGTCGGTGGCACCGACATCACCGTCGCCGCGAAGATGACCGGGATGACGTTGGCCATGATGACCGTGAGCGGAATGTAGGTCTGGCCGCCCTGGGTCATTCGGGTCCCGATGACGCGCTTGGCGTACTGCACCGGGATCCGCCGCTGACCGGTCTGGACGAAGACGATGCCGGCCACGACCGCGAAGACGATGAACGGCATCATCACCTTGAACGACTGATCGGGGCTGTTCCACCACGACTGGACGCCGCTCGGGATCCGCGAGAGGATCGAGGCGAAGATCATCAGCGAGATGCCGTTGCCGATCCCGCGCTGGGTGATCAACTCGCCCATCCACATGACGAGGATCGTGCCGGCGGTGAGGCTGATGGCGATCAGGAAGACCTTGCCGACGTTGAAGTTCGGGATCAGCGTGACGCCGGATTGCGTCTCGAGGCTCTTGAACAGGAAGACGTAGCCGATCGATTGGGCGAAGGCGAGCGCGACCGTCAGGTAGCGCGTGTACTGGGTGATTCTCGCCTGGCCGACCTCGCCCTCCTTGGAGAGCTTCTCGAGCGACGGCACGACCGCGGTCAGCACCTGCAGCACGATCGATGCCGTGATGTACGGGGTGATCCCGAGACCGAAGATCGCCACGCGCGCGAGCGCGCCCCCGGAGAACGTGTTGAGCAGGCTCAGGACGCCGGTGCCGGCGGCCTGCTGGATCGACTGCAGGGCGTGGGTGTTCACCGACGGCGCCGGGATGTAGGAGCCCAGCCGGTAGAGCCCGAGCATCGCGAAGGTGAACAGCACCTTGTTGCGGATCTCCCGGATCCGGAAGGCGCCGAGGATCGTCGAGATCACCGGGCGCCCCCTCGCGGGAGGAGCGCGGCCACCGTCTGAGCGTTCTCCGTCCGATCGCGGCGGAGCCTATGTGTGCGAGCGGCGCTGGCCACCGGCTCGCTCAGGACTCGGAAGTGGTGCTCTCGATGAGCTGAACGGTCCCGCCGGCCTTCTCGATCGCCTCGCGCGCGCTCGCGCTGACGGCGTGCACGTTGACGGTCAGCGCCTTGGTCAGCTCGCCCTTGGCGAGGATCTTGACCGGGATCTCCTTGCGCGTGGCGAGGCCCTTGGCCTTCAGGGAGGCGAGATCCACCACGGCGCCCGCGTCGAAGCGGGCCTCGAGGTCCTGCAGGTTGACCGCCTGCGTGTGTGTCCGGAACGGCTCGAAGGGCATCGACTTCTTCATGTGCGGACCGCGCAGCTTGCCCATCCGCATGTGGATCGGCATCTGGCCGCCCTCGAAGTTCGCGCGCGACTTGGAACCGCTGCGGGAGCCCGCGCCCTTCTGGCCGCGACCGGACGTCTTGCCGGTGCCGGAGCCCTCACCACGCCCGATGCGCTTGCGCGGACGGCGCGAGCCCGGAGCGGGCTTCAGGTTGTGCAGGCCGATCTCCTCGGCCGCGATCTCAGTCTTCTCACTCATGCTTCGTCAACCTCGACCAGGTGTCGGACCTTGTGGAGCATCCCGCGCATCTGCGGCGTGTCGCTCACCTCGACCGTCTGGCCGATGCGACGCAGCCCGATCGAGCGCAGCGTGTCGAGCTGGCGTTGATCCGAGCCGTTCTTGGACTTCAGCTGCCTGACCTTCAGCGTGCCGCTCATGCCACCGCCTCCGCCTCGGCTGCGGCGCCCTGGGCGGCGGACTCGGCCGAGATGGTCTCGGTCGCCTGCTCCTCGCCGATGAGGCCGAGCACGGCGTTGACGGAGAGCCCGCGAAGCTCAGCAACCTCCTCCGGCGTGCGCAGCGACTCGAGCCCGGCCATCGTCGCCTTGACGAGGTTGATCGGGTTCTGCGAGCCGAGCGACTTGGAGAGGATGTCGTGGATGCCGGCCAGCTCGAGCACGGCGCGCACCCCGCCACCGGCGATGACGCCGGTACCCGGGGCGGCCGGCTTCAGGAAGACCCGCCCGGACCCGAACACCCCGGTCGTCTGATGGGTGATCGTCGAGCCGTGCTTGGGAACCCGGTAGAGGTTCTTCTTCGCCTTCTCGACGCCCTTCTGAATCGCGACGGGGACCTCGTTGGCCTTGCCGTACCCGACACCGACCACCTCGCGCTCATCGCCCACCACGACCAGCGCGGTGAACGAGAAGCGGCGGCCGCCCTTGACGACCTTCGCGACGCGGTTGATCTCGACGACTCGCTCCTGGAGGTCGAGCCCTGCTGCGGAAACTGTGCGATCTCGTGCCATGAATTCAGTCCAGAGTAGCGTCCGGAGGGCGCTTAGAAATTCAGCCCGCCCTCGCGGGCACCGTCGGCGAGCGCCTGCACGCGCCCGTGGTACTGGTAGCCGCCACGGTCAAAGACCGCCGCCTCGATGCCGGCCGCCTTGGCCCGCGCGGCGAGCAGCTCGCCGGCCCGCTTGGCCTGCTCGCTGCCGCGGAGCTCGCGCAGCGGCGCCTCGATCCAGTTGACCGCCGCCAGCGTGCGCCCGGCGTCGTCATCGATCAGCTGCGCGGCGATGCCGCGGTTGGAACGGAACACGGAGATGCGCGGGCGCTCAGCCGTGCCGCGCACCTTGGCGCGCACCCGCCGACGCCGCTTCAGGCGCTGTGCTTCCTTCGTCTTCACGCTCATGCGCGCTTACCGACCTTCCTTGCGACGTACTCGCCCTCGTAGCGGATGCCCTTGCCCTTGTACGGCTCGGGCTTGCGCTGCTTGCGGATCTGCGCGGCGATCTCTCCGACCGCCTGCTTGGAGGCTCCCCTGACCGTGATGCGGGTCGGCTGGGGCACCTCGAAGGTGATGCCGTCCGGGGCCTTGATCTCGACCGGGTGCGAGTACCCGAGGGCGAGCTCCAGGTCGCGCCCCTTCAGCGCGGCGCGGTACCCGACGCCCTGGATCTCCAGGTTCTTGGAAAAGCCCTGCGTGACCCCGGTGACCATGTTCGCCACGAGCGTGCGGGTCAGCCCGTGCAGGGCACGGTGCTCGCCGCGATCCGTCGGCCTCGAGACGACGAGCTGGTCGCCGCCGTCGCCGGAGGTCTGCTCGACGGTGATGTCGCGGGAGATCCGCTCGGACAGCTCGCCACCGGGACCCTTCACGGTGATGAGCTCCGGCTCGATCGTGACGGACACGCCGGCGGGCACGGGGATGGGTTGTCTACCAATTCTCGACATGCGATCTTCAGTCCTCTGCTCTACCAGACCTTGGCCACGACCTCGCCACCGATGCCGAGCTGACGGGCCTCGTGGCCGGTCATGACTCCGCGGGAGGTGGAGATGATCGCGGTGCCCATGCCACCCTGGATCTTCGGGATGTGGGCGTGGTCGACGTAATGGCGCTGGCCCGGACGCGAGACGCGCTGGATGCCGCTGATCACGGGCCTGCGGTCCTTCGTGTACTTGAGCGTGACGGTGATCGTCTCGCCGGGACGCTCGGCCGACGCCGGGACCACCTCGTAGCCCTCGATGTAGCCCTGCTCCTTGAGGATGCGCGCGACCTCGCGCTTCAGCTTCGAGGACGGGATCGAGACATCGTGGTGCTGGGCCTTGGCGCCGTTGCGCAGGCGCGTCAGGAAATCGGCCACAGGATCGGTCATGGACATGCGATCACCAGCTCGACTTCGTCATGCCGGGGATGTAGCCGTTGTGAGCGAGCTCGCGCAGGCAGATCCGGCACAGGCCGAACTTGCGGTACACCGAGCGGGCACGGCCGCAGCGACGGCAACGGCTGTAGCCCCGGGTCTTGAACTTGGGCGTCCGCTGCTGACGGACTCGTTGTGAGGTCTTGGCCACGCTACTTTCCTAACTCTGTGTCGCGGCCTGCGGACGGCCGGTCTTCGCGAAGGGCATGCCGAGGGCCTCGAGCAGAGCGTAGGACTCCTCGTCAGTGCAACGGTTGGTCGTGATCGTGACGTCGAGGCCGCGCGTCTGGTCGACCTCGTCGTAATCGATCTCGGGGAAGATGATCTGCTCGCGGATGCCGAGCGTGTAGTTCCCGCGGCCGTCGAAGGCGCGCGGGTTGACGCCCTGGAAATCCCGGATTCTCGGCATCGCGACCGAGAACAGACGATCCAGGAACTCGTACTGGCGGTCACCGCGCAGGGTCACGGCCAGACCGACGGGCATCCCCTCGCGCAGCTTGAACTGGGCGATCGACTTGCGCGCACGGCGCACGTTCGGCTTCTGGCCCGTGATCTGGCCAAGCTGCTCGGCGGCGGCGTCGAAGATCTTCGAGTCCTGCTTGCCGTCGCCGACGCCCATGTTGACCGTGACCTTGAGGATCTTCGGTGCCTGCATCGGCGAGTCGTAGCCGAAGCGCTCGATCAGCGCCGGACGGATCTCGTTCTCGTACCTGGTCTTCAGACGGGCGGCCATCAGTCGATCCTCGTTCCGCTGCGGCGGGCGACGCGCACGCGCCGACCGTCCACGAGCTCGACGCCGACACGGGTGGGCCTGCCGTCCTTCGGATCGACGAGCGCCACGTTGGAGATGTGGATCCCGCCCTCCTTCTCGATCACGCCACTGGTCTGCTGGGAGGTGGGCGACATCGGGTTCGCCTTCTGGTGGCGCTTGATCATGTTCAGGCCCTCGACGAACACGCGCTCGTGCTTGGGGTCGACACGCAGGACGCGGCCCTTCTTGCCGCGGTCCTTGCCGCTGATCACGACGACCTCATCGTCGCTCTTGATCCGGGCGGGCATCACAGCACCTCCGGCGCGAGCGAGACGATCTTCATGAAGTTGCGCTCGCGCAGCTCACGCGCGACCGGCCCGAAGATGCGGGTGCCACGCGGATTGTTGTTGTTGTCGATGATCACGGCGGCGTTCTCGTCGAAGGCGATGTAGGTGCCGTCCTCACGGCCGTGCGCCTTCTTGGTGCGAACGACGACGGCGTCGACGACGTCGCCCTTCTTGACGGAGCCGCCGGGGCTCGCCTGCTTGACGGTCGCCTTGACGACATCGCCGACACCGGCGTACCGGCGGCGGTGGCCGCCCTTGACGCGGATCACCAGGATCTCGCGCGCGCCCGTGTTGTCGGCGACGCGCAGCCGGGTTTCGTTCTGAACCATGTCTACCTGGCCCTCTCGACGACCTCGACCAGACGCCAGCGCTTCAGGCGCGACAGCGGCCGGGATTCACGCACGACCACGGTGTCGCCGACGTGCGCGTCGTTGCGCTCGTCGTGCGCGTGCAGCGTCGTCGAGGTGCGGACGATCTTCTGATACCGGCGGTGACGCCGAGCGACGTCGATCCGCACGGTGATGGTCTTGTCAGCCTTGTCGGAGACGACCACTCCCTGACGGGTCTTCTGCTGGCCGCTCTCGTGCTCCCGCGCCGGCGTCGCCGTGCGCTCGTGCGCGGCCGCCTTGTACGCGGTGCGCTCCGACGCGCGCCGGGTACGGCGGGCGGATGCCTTCTGCTTGCGGTTCTGCTCCCGTTCGGCCTGGCGCTCCTCCGGCGTCAGCGTCGCGCGCTGCCCGGTCTTTGCGGCACGGCGGGCTCGCAGCGCCTGGCGGCGCTCCTTCGGGCTCAGCTGAACCACCGGCTCGGCCGGGGCGGCCGGCGCGGCTGCCTCGGCGGCCGGCGCCGGCTCCTCGGGGGCGGGCTCCGCGGCGGGGGGTGCCTGCTCCTCAGCGGCCGGCTTCGCGGTGGCGGCCTCGGCCGACGCCTCGGAGTCCTCCGTGGAGGCAGCGGTGTTCATCTCTGCCGCAGCCGCGGAGTCCGCAGCCGGCGTCTCGGCGGCCTCAGCCGGGGTCTCTTCAGTTTCGTCAGCCATTGATCTCAATCCCACGTTCATTGGCGATCGTCAGTGCCCTGGCGATCGCCCTCTTCGCACGGCGCATTCCCGCCGTGTTCTCCAACTCGCCGGTGGCGTGCTGGAAGCGCAGCCCGAGCAGGTCCCGGCGCGCCGTCTTGATGTGCTCGACGAGCTCTCGCTCGTTCAGATCACGCAGTTCCGTTGACTTCATGGATCACCCCTCCTCCCGCACGACGAACTTGGTGCGGACCGGAAGCTTGTGACCGGCCAGACGCATCGCCTCGCGGGCGAGCGGCTCGGGGACGCCGGCCAGCTCGAACATCACGCGACCCGGCTTCACCACCGCGACCCAGCCCTCGGGCGAGCCCTTGCCGGAGCCCATGCGGGTCTCGGCCGGCTTCTTCGTGTAGGACTTGTCGGGGAAGACGTTGATCCACACCTTGCCGCCGCGGCGGATCTTGCGGGTCATGGCGATACGAGCGGCCTCGATCTGACGGTTGGTGATCCACCCGGCGTCGAGCGCCTTGAGCCCGTACTCGCCGAACTGCACCTTCACCTGTCCGCGCGAGAGCCCGGCCCGACGGCCGCGGTGCTGCTTGCGGTGCTTGACACGCTTGGGAGCGAGCATCAGCCGTTACCTCCGCTCGGCGCGGCACCACCGCCGGCGTTCCCGCCGCCCTGGTTCGCGCCGCCCTGGTTGCCGCCGCCCTGCGGGCGCGGCCCACGGTTCGGCTGTCCTGCGCCCTGCGGCCGCGGACCACGGTTCCCTCCGGGACCACCGGGGCCACGTCCGGCGCCGCCCTGACCGGGCGCACCGGGGCCGCGGCCGCCCTGGCCGGAGTACGAGCCACGTCCGGGACCGCCGGAGCCGCCGGCGCCGCCGGGCCCACCCGGGCCACGGCCACGGCCACGGCCACCGGGCCCACCCGGACCACCGGTTCCCGGACCGCCCTGGCCAGGTCCACGTCCACGTCCACGTCCACCGGGACCACCCGCGCCACCCCGGCCGCGGTTGTCGCGCCGATCGCGCCCGCCTCGGCCGTCACGGTCGTTCTGCTGCGGCGACGGCGCGTCCATGATCGTCAGGTCAGCGCCGGTGTAGCCCTCGGGCATGATCTCGCCCTTGTTGATCCAGCACTTCACGCCGATCCGTCCGAACGTCGTCTTGGCCTCATGGAACCCGAAGTCGATGTCCGCGCGCAGCGTGTGCAGCGGCACGCGGCCGTCCGAGTAGCCCTCGGTGCGGGCCATCTCGGCGCCGCCGAGGCGGCCGGAGACCTGCACCTTCACGCCCTTGGCGCCGGAGCGCATGGCGCTCGTGAGCGCGCGCTTCATCGCGCGGCGGAAGGCGACGCGGTTCTGCAGCTGCTCGGCGATCGACTGCGCGACGAGACGCGCGTCGAGCTCCGGGCGCTTGATCTCGAGGATGTTGACCTTGACCTGCTTGCCGGTGATGCGGTGCAGGTCGCGCCGCAGCTGGTCGACCTCGGAACCCGACTTGCCGATCACGATGCCGGGCCGCGCCGTGTGGATGTTGACCTCCACCTCGTTCGCGTTCTTGCGGATCGTGATGTCGGAGAGGCCCGCGTGCGACAGCCGGCGAACGATGTGCTCGCGGATCTGCGTGTCCTCGTGGAGGTAGTCCGCGAAGTTCTTCTCGTTGAACCAGTTCGACTTCCAGTCGTGGATGTACCCCACGCGGATCGATTCGGGATGAACTTTTTGACCCATGGATGTTTCTCTAGTTCTTCGAAGTCAGGAGGATGGTCAGGTGCGCGGTGCGCTTGCGGATCTTGGTCGCGCGGCCCTGGGCGCGCGGACGGAACCGCTTGATCGTCGGACCCTCATCGGCGTGCACCGCCTTGATGACCAGATCCTCGCCGTCGAGATCGTGATTGTTCTCGGCGTTGGCGACCGCTGATTCGAGCAGCTTGCT
>DAIDJO010000019.1 GCA_027451345.1 Solirubrobacterales bacterium | reverse complement strand
CTGGTCTTCCCATAACCGCACCATACCGCACCCACCAGACAGATAGTCGTGGGTACACACCAACGACACAAAAAACCGGGATTCCCCCATCAACACAGGGATCCCGGCACCTACCACGGCTGGCTACAGGGGGAACTTCGGGTTAGGCGAGCCGCGACTCGTAAACGCGCGCGGCCGGGTGTGACAAGGGCGTTGCGCAACATCCGGCGCGCCGTCGCTCATGCGCTGCCCGCGCTGCCCCAGCGCCCACCCGCCCGCCTCACATGGAGTTACGCCAGGAGGTTCGCTCAGTGCCCGCGCAGCCGGCACACCCTGGCGAACGTGGCCAGCAGGATGTCCAGGTCCTCCCACACGCTCCAGGTGGAGGCGTAGAGGTAGTCCATCTTGGCCATCTCCTCCAGCGGTGCGTCGATCGGCCCGCGCAGCTGCCAGGGGCCGGTCATGCCGGGAGTCATCCGCAGGCGGTGGCGGTCCATGCCGGTGAGCAGCTCGTCCTCGGCGACGACCAGCGGGCGCGGCCCGACGAGGCTCATCTGCCCGCGCAGCACGTTGAACAGCTGCGGCAGCTCGTCGAGATAGGCGGCGCGGATGAACCGGCCGACACGGGTCACGCGCGGGTCGGCGGTGACCTTGAAGAACCCCTCGCCCGCCTCGTTGTGCCCGTCGAGGTCGGCGCGGAGCCGCTCGGCCCCGTCGACCATCGAGCGGAACTTCAGGATCCGGAAGTGGAGCCCGTCACGACCGACGCGGGTCTGGCGGTAGAAGACCGGACCTCGGCTGTCGAGCTTGATCGCGATGGCGATCAGCAGCAGCAGCGGGGCGAGCAGCACCAGGAAGACGGACGCGAGCACGAGGTCGATCGTCCGCTTGATCACCAGGGACGACCGGGTGAGGCCGAACCGCGGAAGGCCGAGCAGGAGCATGCTGTCGAGCGTGTCGACGATCGTCGCGGCGCCGATCACCGTCATCACGTTCGGCATGATGCTGACGCGCACGCCGATCCACTTGGCGGTGCGGATCAGGTCGATGACCGTCGGCTCGCGCCAGGAGCCGTAGGGGCCGACGACGATGCGGTGCGCGTTGTAGGTGTTGACCACGTCCGTCAGGCCCTCGACCGACCACTCGTAATCCCGGATGGAGACGCGGCCCGCGAGCTCGACCCCGGGAACGTCGCAGAGCCGCCTCGCCAGCGCCTGGCAGCTGTCCTGGTCGCCGACGACGAGCACCCGCTCCGGGGGGCTGATCCGACGGGCGAGGTTCCGCGCGACGAGCCGGCCGCCGACGTCCAGCAGGAACATCACGGTCATCAGGAACACGAACAGCCGCAGGTGCTGGATGTAGGTGGTCCCGGCGACGAGATGCCAGGTGATGTAGACGCCGAGCGTGGTGAGCGCGGCGGGCTGCAGCAGCCGGCGCCACTCGACCATCGTGGTCTTGTGCAGGGCCATCTCGTCGCGGTCGTAGAGACCCTGCAGCTTGGCGAGCACGACCGCATAGATCGGCGCCAGCAGGTACGGCCAGCTCAGCTGCGCGTTCCAGGCGAACAGGGTCACGATGGTGGCGATCAGTGCGGCAAGCCCATCGGCGACGGCGAGGAGGTAGCGGTAGTTGCGCTCGCGCTGCGCGATCTCCCGCGTGGCGGCCAGCGGCGGGACCGGAGCTTCGGGTGCCCGCTCGACGACGCCGCCCGCCCGGATGGTGGCCCGTGGGACGCCGTCCAGCACCCTCAGCTCGTCGACCACCGAGCTCGGGCTGAGCTGGTGCCGTTTGCTGCTCGACTCTGCGGTGCTGGATTTCATGTGGTTCGGTGCCCCCCATGCATGAACACACCCCCGGGGCAGCAGTTGCGGCCCTGGGTCGAGCATACCGCCCCGCACGGGCGTTCCGGCAATCCCGCGCCGGGACCGGCGGACGCCCGCCGCGCTCGCGGTCCGCGCGACACCGCCGTCGCCCACCAGTTCGCCACGCTCCGGGCGGATCCTGCCGATATATCCTACGAACGAGGTGCCCGAACCACCGACCACGGCCTCGCGAGGCTCGGTCTGACTCCCGCAGCGACGTGCCGCAACCCAGCTTCGCGATCGATCCCGCAGCCCCGACTCGGCACACCGGCCGACCGATGACGCTGATCGACCGCGCCCGCGGGCTCGCCGCGCACCCGATGCTCGTCCATGACTACCTGCTGGTCATGCGCGGCGCCGAGCGCACCTTCGCGACGCTCTGCGACCTCTGGCCCGACGCGCCGGTGGGCACGCTGCTCTCTGACCGCTCCGTCGTCTCGGAGCGGTTCGCCGGACACCCGGTCCGCACCTCGCTGCTCGGCCGCCTCGGGCTGAACCAGAGGACGTTCAAGGCGGCGCTGCCGCTGATGCCCGCGGCCGTGCGCACGCTCGACGTCTCCGGGCACCGGCTGGTGGTCTCCTCCTCGAGCGCCTTCGCCCACGGGGTGCGGGTCGACCCCGGCGCCGTCCACGTCTGTTACTGCCACACCCCGTTCCGTTACGCCTGGTACGAGCAGGCCGCCGCCGCGTCCCATGCGCCCCCGCCGGCGCGTCCGCTGCTCGCGGCCAGCCTCGCGTCGATCCGGCGCTGGGACTTCGCCAAGGCCCAGGGACGGACGCACTACGTCGCCAACAGCCGGATCTGTCAGGAGCGGATCGCGCGGTACTGGGGCCGCGAGGCGCCGGTCGTGCATCCGCCGGTCGAGCTCGAGCGCTTCGCCCCGGGCCGGCCCGAGGACTTCGTGCTGCTCGTCGGCGAGCTGGTGCGCCACAAGCAATGGGAGCTCGCGCTGCGGGCGGCCCGCCGGGCGGGGGTCCCGGTGAAGGTCGTCGGCGGCGGCAGCGACGAGGCGCGCCTGCGCGCGCTCTACGGCGACCACGCCGATTTCCTCGGTCGGGTGCCCGACGCCGAGCTGCCCGCCCTCTACGCCCGCGCCCGCGCGCTGGTGGTGCCGAACACGGAGGAGTTCGGGATCACCGCCGTGGAGGCCCAGGCCGCCGGCCGTCCGGTGATCGCCGCACGGGCGGGCGGCGCGCTGGAGACGGTCGTCGAGGGGGTGACGGGCGTCTTCTTCGAGCCGGGCGACGACGACTCGCTCGCCGCGATCCTCAGCGACCCGGCGGTGGACCGGCTGCGTCCGCAGGATGCCGTCTCCAACGCGAGGCGCTTCTCGGTGCACGTCTTCCAGCGCGCCATGCTCGACCAGATCCACCGCGCGCTCGCCGCCGAGGACCCGCACGCCTGAGGGCCCCGGGTCGCGTCGACGCCGGCTGGGGACACGACGGGCGCTCTCAGCCGCCACCGGCGCCGGCCCGCCACGCGGCGGGCACGCGGAAGAGCGTGACGCCGCCGACGTGCGGACCGGGGCGCAGCCCCGCGCCGGTCAGCACCGGGGACCACGCCGGCAGCTCGGCGTCCTGCACCAGGATGTCGGAGACGTGCTTGCTGCGCACCAGCCCGCGGACACGGGGAACGTCGCGACTCACATCCGGGGTGTCGCGCCACAGGTCGAGGGTGAGCGGCCCGACCCAGCCGTGCGGCAGCGAGGTGGTGAAGTACCCGCTGGCCAGGTTGAAGTACATGTGCGTCTCGGCCTGCCACATCGGGCTCTCGCTGAGCGCGCCCCAGCGGATCGGCAGGACGTTCTCACCCCGGCGCAGGTAGTGCCGGTAGAGCCCACGGGTGAAGAACGCGGGGTTCTCCCAGGTGCCGAGGTTGCTCGGACCGGGGTTGACGACGTTCGGAAGCACGCAGGCCACCACCACGAGCCCCCCGAGCCAGCGCGAGGCGCGCCCCAGGCGCCGCCACCGCGCCCCTCCGGGCGCGCCGTCCCGGGGGCCCACCGCTCTGGCTGACGGCCGGTCGCCCGCCAGCCAGAGCGCGAGCACGACCGCGCAGATCAGATCGAAGTAGACGGCCACCCGGCCCTGCATGACCTCGTTGAAGCCCGGAAGGTGCGCGATCAGCGCGTACGGCAGCCAGATGGTCCGGTGGCCGTCGACCCAGAGGCGCGTGCCGAGGATCCACAGCAGCGTGAGCAGCGTGATGCCGATCAGCCAGCGGCCGAGCCGCCGGCGCCACCGCGCCGCGAGGTACCCGACCAGGACGAGGACCATCGGCAGGCCGATGAACAGGTCATCCTCTCCCTTGCCGGCCACGAAGCGCGCGCTGACCGAGGCGAAGCGCGCGCCGCCGAGCCAGGTGTAGGGCATCGGCGTGATCATCGAGAGCAGGTCGGTGGGGAAGAACAGACCGGCGTTCCTCGCATAGGGGACGGCGCTCGTCAGCGCGACGATGTACCCCGACATCAGCGCCACCGTCACGGCGTACGCCGCCACCAGGGGCAGGACGGCGGCGGCCAGCCGGGCGCGCAACCCGCGCTCGGCGACGGCCCAGGCGAGCAGGAGTCCCACGGCGCCGAGGACGGTCATCGTGAAGAGGACCTCGAGCGAGATCAGGAACTGCACGAGCAGGATCACGCACAGCTCGATCCCGAACCGCCGCCGGGAGACCGTGCCGTCGAGAAACCGGATGACGGCCAGCGCGGCGAGCGGCGGACAGAAGATCACGAACAGGTGCACGTGACCCTCCAGCTGCGCGATCTCGTAGGTCCCGAAGCCGAAGAACGCGCCCGCCAGCAGCGCCGCCCACGGCGACCGGGTGATGTGGCGGCAGAGCAGGTACACCGCGCCCGCGGCGGTCACCGGGGCGAGGATCGTGATCAGGTTGTAGGAGACGATCGGCCCCCAGAGGTAGGTCACCGGCGCCGCCAGGAACGCCAGGAACGGGACCGCGGTGGCGCCGGCGAGGTTGAGGCCCTGCGGCGACCACATCGCCGTGGTGTGCAGCAGCGAGAGGCCGTGCAGGAGCGCGTGGGGGAACCACACGAACGCCCAGGTGTACTGGGCCGGGTCGCCCGGCAGGCCGCAGGGGCACACCGAGCCGAGGTGTGCCAGCGACATCCGGTCCCACACGAGCGCGATGGCCAGGTAGACCGCCAGCGCCAGGCCGAGATGCCGACGCTCGGCCCGCCTGGCCCGCCGGCCCACAGCCACCCGCTCAGCGTCCACCGAAGCGGATCTCCAGGCTGTGGGAGCCGTGCCGGCGGTGGCGGGTGCCGCGGCGATAGAGCGCCGTGTCGTACTCGTTGCTGACGGAGAGGGACGGGGGTGAGGCGATGAAGCCGATCACGCTGAACGTGCCCTTGAGCGACGGCTCGGCGTCCGCCGCCGGCGCCCGCAGCGTGTAGGTCGCCGCCTGCCCGCGGGCGAGGCGTCGCGGCCCCGCGACGACCTTCCAGAACGTCGTGTTCGGGCCCGGCTGCAGCACCGCGAAGACCGGCCTGGTGCCCGTGCCGGAGCGGTTGGTGACACGCAGCGTCAGCTGGCGGATGCGGTTGGCGCGACCGGAGGTCTGCAGCGCGTCGAGGCGCAGGACGAGCGGCGGCGGCGCGGCCAGGGAGTAGGCGGCGACCCCGAGGAACACGAGCGCCAGCGCCCCGCTGGCGAGCGCCCAGCGCGGCGAGCGAAACCAGCGACCCGTGCCGCGCCGGACGGTGGCTGGCGCGGCCACCCCGACCGTGCTCCCGCCGTCACGGGGCGGCACCGGAGCGATGCTCGTGGCGGCCACGTAACCGGCCGGGATCAGCACCGCGAAGTAGTTGACGTTGGAGAGGCTCGCGAAGAGGAACGCCACACCGGGCAACAGCCAGCAGCCGCCCCGCAGCAGCGGGTAGGTGCCGACGAAGGCGACCAGTTCGAGCACGAACATCAGCCCGGCGGCGAGCGTGAAGGCGGTCAGCGAGCCGCCGCCCACGTGCAGGTAGATGCTCAGCGAGACGGTGCCGAGACCGGTGGGGACGAGGTTGTGCAGCGGCGTGAGCACCCCGCGCATCCAGGCGTCGGGCGAGGCCAGGAAATACGGGAGGTTCGGGATCGCGAACGCCACCAGCACCGCGGCGAGGTAGCGGCCGGCGCGCGCGAGGCCGTCCACCGGCCCGGTGCGGCGACCCTGGTCGAGCGCGAGCGCGATCAGCAGGAACGGGAGCATCGGCCAGGAGGTCTGCTTGATCGCCATGGCCAGGCCGAACATCAGGGGGCCGAGATAGGTGAAGCGACTCGCACCGAACCGATCCCACCGGTAGGCGGCGAGCGTGAGCAGGGGCATGAACAGCACGTCGGTCACCCCGCCCCCGGCGAAGACCGCGTAGACGCCGAAGCCGGAGAAGAGCAGCACGATCGGCCGCAGCGACCGTGGTGAGAGCGCGAACATCAGCGCCGCCGTCACCCCCCAGGCGCAGACGTTGAGCGCCGGCGCGAGGTTGTGCGTCCAGCCGAGCGCCAGCAGCGGCACGTAGACCAGGAAGGAGAGCGCCGGGTAGGAGAGCGCCGTCACGTGAGCGCCCGTCAGCGTGTAGGTGTAGTCGCGCGGACGCACGTCGAAGAGCCGGTAGGCGGGCGCCAGCGAGTGCACGTACGGGTTCACGCCGTGGCGAGCCAGCTCGGCGGCGTACTGGTTGAACGCCACGGCGTCGGTTCCGTAGTGGGCGACGACCAGTTCGGAGGCGATGCCCGCGACCACGAACAGCGTGACGGTCACCACCGCCGTCGCCCATTGGAACGCGAGGGCGATTCGGCCGTCGCCGTCGACGGCGCCGCCCGGCAGCCAGCTGGCGAGCACCGTGGCCAGGCCCCAGACGTTGCCGAGCACCATGAACGGGACCGTCCAGGCGACCGACGTGAAGTTGTTCAGGCGCCAGGACCACCAGAGCAGGCCGAGCCCCACCAGCGTCCACGCGGCCCGCTCGAGACCGTAGCCCCGGTCGCGCGATGCGGGTGACGGCCCGACGCCGGTGACCGGAGTGGGCGAGGTGGGCGTGATGCGCTTGGCGTCGTTGAACACAGGCCGGTTGCTAGATTGCCAGCCGCATGGCTTGGCGAGCGAGGCTACGCGCGAGGTCATCGCTGCGCCTCCCGGTCGTGGCACTGGCCCCGGTCCTCGTCGCCTGCATCTGGGTGACGGTCAGCCCGCCCTACACCAACGGCCCACCGATCCGCTCCGACGGAGCAGGGTACTACGCGTGGACCGAGGCGATCCTGCACTGGAATTTCCGCTTCTGCGACCTCCCGCGGATGAACGGCTCGCTGCCCCAGATCACCGCGAGCAACCCGGGGCATCCCGATCGCTGCGAGCTCAAGTACGAGCCGGGGCTGGCGCTGTTGCGCTTCCCGGTGATGGGGCCGGTCGCCGCGATCGCCAACGCCGGGTCCAGCCGTCTCACGCACGTCTCCGCGGCCGAGGAGACGGCGAGCCAGTGGCTGGGGGTGCTGGCGCTGCTGGTGACGATCAGCCTGCTCGGCGTGACGATGCGCCGGCTCGGGGTCGGACGCCTGCTCACCGACGCGACGCTGCTGATCGGAACCTTCGGCACCGGCCTCTTCCATTACGCCACCTACGACAGCTCCTACACGCACATCTACACCGCGATGCTCGTCGCCGCCCTCGTCTACCTGGGTGTGCGCGCGCAGCAGTCGCGCCGGCGGGTCAACCCGATGCTGCTGCTGGCGCTCTCCTTCTTCGTCGTGTCGGTCCGGGAGGTCGACGTGGTGCCGCTCGTGATCCTGGAGGGCGCCTGGCTGCTGTGGCAGCACCGCACCTCGCGCCCGCCGGGGCGCATCGCCGAGGCGGTCCGGGCGGCGCTGCCGGCGGTGATCGGGATCGCGCTGGCGGTGGGCCTGCAGACGTTCTACAACCACTGGGCCTCCGGCCGGTGGTCGCTCAGCTCCTACGGCTCGGAGTCCTTATCCCTCACCGAACTCCGGGAGGGCTCGGTGCTCGCCTCCTACGACCATGGCCTGTTCCTCTGGTACCCGGCGCTGGCGATCCTGATGATCGTGCCGCTGCTGCGCGCGCGCACCCGCCCATGGGGATGGCTCGGGCTCGCGCTGGTCGTCCCGCTGGTCGTCATCTACGGCTCGTGGAACCCGTGGTGGCTGGGCGGCGCCTTCGGCCAGCGCGGGATGGTCGACGTCGTGCCGGCGGTGATGGTGGGCGGCGCCGTGGGCCTCGCCGCCCTGCGGCCGCCGGGTCGCGCGATCGCGATCGGGCTCTGCGTGCTCGGCGCGCTGGTCACGCTCGAGCTGATGTCCGGCTACTGGGGCGGCACGCTCCCGTTCGATCACGACACCTCGGCGCAGTACTGGCGCAACGTCGTCGGCCGCGACTCACTCCTTCAGGCGCTCATCGGCGACCGGGGCGAGGGCCACCGGTCGGGCCGCTCCGGATAGACCTCGTCGATCGAGGTGAGCGCGACATAGGGCGCGGCGGCCGCCTCCCGGATGGCCGCGGCGCCACCGGCCAGCCGGTCGCAGATGGCGAGCACGCCGACGACCTCGAGCCCCTCGGCGCGCACCGCCTCGATCGCGCGGATGGTCGAGCCGCCGGTGGTCACCACATCCTCCACGAGCATGCAGCGGTCCTCCCCGGCCACGAGCAGCGGGCCCTCGATCCGCCGGGCCAGGCCGTGTGCCTTCGCCTCCTTGCGCACGAAGAACGCCTTCACGTCGGCGCCGCCCGCCAGGGCCGCGCAGGCGATCGGGTCGGCGCCCATCGTCATCCCGCCGACGGCGGTCGCCCCCCACGCCACGGCCTGAGCGGCGACGAGCTCACCGAGCGCCGCGAAGCCCTCGGGCAGCAGGATGGCCCGCTTGGCGTCGACGAGGTACTGGGCGGTCGCGCCGCTGGTGAGGACGACCTCACCGATGACGAGCGCATGCTCGCGCAGGGCACGCAGGAGCCGCGCTCGCGCGTCCGTGCGGGGATCGTGTGGATCGCCGGTGGGCACTGGACCAGACGTTCAGCGGTAGTAGGTGTCGACCCAGTCGCCGAGCGCCAACCAGTTGTAGGCCGGGATGGCGTCGGCCATCGGCAGGCGCAGGCACCCGTGGCTGGCCGGGTAGGCGGGCGCGGGATCGTAGCCGTGGACCGCGTAGCCGCCATGGAAGAAGGAGGAGAAGTACATGCCGTCCGAGGTGTAGTACGGCTGCTTGTAATACACCTGGAACTGGCCGAGCACGGTCGGCGTCGACGGCTTGCCGGAGCTGATCGGGAACAGCCAGTGGACGTTGGACCCATCCACGAAGGCGAGCACCTGATCGGAGAGGTCGCCCTCGGCGTGGGGTCCCTGCGTCGGGAAGCGGATGTGGAAGCGGCCGACGCCGTTCAGCAGGTCCGTGACCGTCCGGCCGTCGAGCGCCGTGTGACCCTCACCGCGGCCGAGCAGCCGGTGGTAGGCGTCGAGCGCGAGCTCGGTGCCCTGGTCAAGGACACCGGTCTGGACCAGGTAGAGGTGCAGCGCGGCCAGACGCTGCTGCACGAGCCGGACGAACCGGCCGGTCGAGCCGGGCCCCGCCACGGTGCGCAGGACCGAGTACGAGGTGGCGCTCACGAAGCTGAGCAGCCGGCGGTCACGGGGGTGCGCGACGGTGATCCGCAGCCGCCCCGCTCCGGGCGCGCGCAGCACCGTCTGGAAGTGGCCGCGAGGGCCGCGGCGGCCGAGCCAGAGCGACCGCCGGAGGACGACGCGGCCGTCGAGGGTGGCGACGAGCGCGACGTGCTCCACCGGCACGTAGTGGGCCACGCTGCCGGCCAACACCACGGGGCGCCACGGCACCGTGACCCGGTCCCCGTGGACGAGGAAGAGCCCGCTGACCGAGAGACGGACCGGGGTGGCGGCGGGCGGGGTGCCCGCTGCCAGGGCGCCCGCTGGCGCACTGGCAGCGCCCAACGCGAGCGCGAGGGCGGCCCTCCCCGCCAGTCGTCTGCTCGCCCGCGCCACGGGCCGACAGTACATCAGGCGCTCCCGGCGGAGCGGGCCGTCACCCCGTCGCGGCTGACCGCGAGCGGCCCCGTCACCACGGCGATCACGGCGAGCGACCCGAGCAGCAGCGCCGCGATCTCGACGGCGCTCCAGCCGAGGTGCTCGTTGGCGGCAAAGGCGACCGAGTTGTTGAGCGAGTGCAGGACCATCCCCGGATAGAGCGAGCCGGTGCGCCAGCGCACCAGGCAGAGCACGAAGCCGAGGAAGCCGAGCGGGATCAGGAACTCCGGCTGCGCCGAGTCGAAATGGGCGAGGCCGAACAGCAGCCCGACGATCACGGCCGCCACCCAGGGCCCGAGCTCGCGCCGCCCGACGCGCAGGGGCATGCGCCGCAGGATCCCGAAGAGGAACCCGCGGAAGAAGAACTCCTCGGCCATCGGCGCGACGGCGCAGACGAACAGGGCGGTGAAGACGGCAGCCCAGGCGCTGCGGTGCACCCCCAGGGAGCTCGGCAGCCGGTCGGTGCCGTGGAGGTTGAACACGGCGGAATAGGCGAGCGTCACCAGGTAGTAGGCCACCGCCGCCAACCCCACCGCCCCCGCGCCGAGCCCCCAGGACGTGCGGACGTAGCCGAACTCCCGCCGCCCCATCCACCGGCCGACCGTGCCGAAGTACACCGCCGCGCCGACGAACCCGGCGTCGAAGACGAAGTTGCTGACGATGTACACCGCCGGCGTGGGATGGCCGGACGGTGAACCGAGCGCGGTGCCGATGATCTCGGCGAGCACCTGCGCGAAGAACCCGGCGGCGAGGCCGACGAGCACCGCGGCGAGCGCCAGCCAGTACGGCGGGTGGCGGTGCGGGTCCTCGGTCTGCGTGGCCATCTCGGCGCCGAGCTTAGAGCCCGAGCAGCCCGGGGAGTTCGGCGAGCGTCCGGATCACCAGGAGCTCCGGCAGGAGCGGCTCCCCGCTGCCGTATTCCACCGCGCCCACGCCCCCGTCGCGGCTGAGCAGCACGGGGCGCACGCCCGCGCCGAGGGCGGCGCCGACGTCCTCGCGGAAACCGTCCCCGACGTGCAGCGCCGCCGCCGGCTCCGTGCCGGCGAGCCGCAGGGCGCTGCGCAGGAGGCCCGGGTCGGGCTTGGCGACCCCGGCCGAGGCGGAGGCGACGACGCCGTCGAGCGCCGCGAGCAGCCCGACCCGGTCGAGCACGGTCGGCAGCGACGCATCCCAGTTGCTGGCCACCACGAGCCGCACCCCGCCCGAGCGCAGCCGCGCAAGGGCGTCGGGCACCTCGTCGAAGGTTCGGAAGCGCAGCGACGCGAGCAGGATCTCCGTCATCCGGCCGGTGTCGGCCCGGCGGATCGCCGGATCGTCGGGCAGCGCCCGGCGCAGCACCTCGGCGCAGCTCGCGTGCAGCCGGGCGACGCGCTCCAGGTCGACGCCCTCGTGCATGTGGGCGCGGTAGTGGGCGACCTCGGCGGCGATCGCGGCGCTCGCCTGCGCCTCGGTCACCTCCGCGCCGAGCCGGTCGCGCAGCAGCGCCCGCAGCAGCGGCGCGGGCGCGTCCAGGGTGACGAGCGTGCCAAAGGCGTCGAGCAGCACCGCCCGCACGCTCGACGGGATCGGGCGCGGGCCGCGGCTGCGCCCGCGGCCGATCAGGCGACCCAGCGCCACGTGGCGAACTCCAGCGTGAAGACCCCGAGCAGGACGGCGAGCGCCGGCACGGCATAGGCGGTGAGCCGGTGGCGGACGAGCAGTCCGGCCCCCCAGATGAACAGCGGGAACATGACGAGCTCGTAGCGGGGCAGCGAGGCGAGGGGCTGCAGCGACACCGGGTCGGCGAGGGCGAGCACGAGCAGCACGAACGTGTAGAGCCCGTAGGCGGCGCCGAGCCGCCGCAGCACGCCGAGCAACCCGACCACGCCGAGCACGAGGAACAGGAAGAGGTACACGTCCTGGATCGAGGCGCTGATCACGCTCTGCGCGTACGGCGGGACGCGGGACGGCGGGACCGGACCCTGGATCAGCTGCCGCAGCCCCGCCCACGCCTGCTGGGCCGCGTCCCCGACCGTCGTCCACGGGAGCGTCGTGTGGCGAAACCAGAACGACTCGACGCGGAACGGCGCGAGCCAGTCCCCGTAGGCGATCCCCAGGTAGGCGAGGTAGGCGCCGAGGCCGGCCGGGATCAGGAGCAGCCAGAGCGCGCTCGGCGCGACGCGGTGTCGGGGCAGCAGCCGCCGCAGGCCGGCGGGCGTCGCCGCGCCCCAGCGGGTGAGCGGCGCGTCGCGCCGGCCGTACAGGTAGATGACGGCCGCCGGGACGATCAGGGCGAACCCGCCGTTGCGGGAGAGCGCGGCGAGGCCGCCCAGGACGCCGCAGAGCCACCAGCGCTCGCGGCGGGCGGCGTACAGGCTCCCGATCGAGAGCGCGAGGAAGAGCGACTCGGTGTACACCGCCGAGAGGAAGAACGAGACCGGGCAGAACGCCATGAGCAGCACGGTCGTGGCCGCCACCTCGGGTTCGGCGTCGAGCGCCACCAGCCGGTGCAGGACGGCGAGGGCGACGACCAGCGCCGCGAGCGAGATGAGCGCGCCGGCGATCAGGTTGGACCCGACCACCCAGCCGAGGAGGCGCATCATCGCCGGATAGAGCGGGAAGAAGGCCATGCGCGCGCGGATGTGCGCGTAGCCGAAGCGCGCGATCGTCAGGTACCAGCCCGAGTCCCAGCGCGCGATCGGCGCCACCACCGCATTGGCGAGGTACCCGAACGGCGCCGTCTGCCCGGACGGGTCGTACGCGGCCACGGCGCCGGGGGCCGTGCCGACCTGGATCGCGCCGAGCATCCCGGCGCCGAGGATCACCAGGCGCGAGGCGAGCACGGCGCGCCAGACGGCCTGCATCGTGGTGAGCGGCCCGCGTGTCACCGCCGCAGTGTTCCACGCCCGCGGCCCGTCCCGCCCCGGCCCGGTGGCGGCACCGGGCACGACGGCGGTGGTGCGGCGGGGGGAGAGGACCGGACGCGCCGAGAGCGAACAACGGTCGGAGGTAGACTGAACGCGGGGAGGCGCGGGCCAGCCGCGGGCCAGCCTGTTCCGCCCGCGCTCGTCGGCCGCCTCCACCGACCGCCATGACGCGACGCGAACGACAGCGGCGACGCCGCCACCACGCCCATCCGCTGCGCCGAGCCGTGCTGCTCGGGAGCGCGCTGATCGGCTCGGCCGGGGTGATCGCGGCCGTCCTGTTCGCCCTGTGGGTGGTGGCGACGGCGGACAGCGCGCCGAACATCGGCCAGCTGCACCCCCGCGTTCCCGGGCAGGTCTCGGAGATCTTCGCCAGCAACGGACAGCGCCTCAGCTACATGGCCTCCGACGTGCTGCGCACACAGCTCACCCAGGCGCAGGAGCCGAAGCTCCTGCGCGAGGCGACGGTCGCCATCGAGGACCGCCGCTTCTATCACCACGGCGGCGTGGACTACCTCGGGATGCTGCGCGCCGCCGTCAAGGACGTGCTGCACGCCGGCGGCGGGGGCATCCAGGGCGGCTCGACGCTGACGATGCAGCTCGTCACGAACATCTACCTGCCCAAGAACATCGCCGCCACCCACAACCTCCGGTACAAGATCGTCCAGGCGAAGCTCGCCACCGAGCTCGAGAACCAGCGCGGGAAGGACTGGGTCCTCACCCAGTACCTGAACGATGTTCCCTACGGGACGACGTACGGTCAGACGGCGATCGGCGTGGCGGCCGCCTCACAGATGTTCTTCAACCGGCCGGTCGGGCGGCTCGACCTCGCCCAGTACGCGCTGCTCGCCGGTCTGCCCCAGGCGCCGTCGGATTACAACCCGTTCTTTGACAAGGCCGCGGCGCTCGCCCGGCGCGCCCAGGTGCTGCAGGCGATGGTCAACTCGCACTACATCACCGCCGCGCAGGCACGGGCGGCGAACGCGGAGGGGCTGCAGGTGACGCCGAACGACACCTACCAGCAGGTCCGCCAGCCCTACGTCGTGGACTACGTCAAGCAGGAGCTCGTCGACCTCCTCGGGCAGAGGAAGGTCGACGAGGGCGGCCTGAAGGTCTACACGACGATCAACCTCGCCGACCAGCGCTACGCGGCCGAGGCGATCCGGGCCAACGAGGGCCGCCCCGGCGACCCCGCCGTCGCGCTCACCTCGGTCGACCCGGCCACGGGGGACATCGTCGCTCTGCAGAACTCGACGACCTACGGCACCAAGCCCGGCGAGACGACGTTCGACTACGCCACCCAGGGCGCCCGGCAGACCGGCTCCGCGTTCAAGCCGTTCGTGCTGATGACGCTGATCCACGACTATGACGGCGACCCGAACTCGACGTATTACGTCTCGAAGTTCCTGCCGAAGGGGTGGCTCCCGGGGTACCCGAACTACTCGGTGGCGACCGCGGAGCTGACCTATCAGGGCACGATCAACGTCACCCGCGCCACGGCGATCTCCGACAACACGGTGTATGCGCAGCTCGGCGTCGACGTGGGGATGCAGAAGGTCGACCAGATGGCCCACGCGATGGGCATCACGACGCAGCTCTACGGGTACCCCTCGGAGGCGATCGGCGGCCTGCACAAGGGCGTCTCGACGCTCCAGATGGCCGATGCGTACGCCACCCTCGCCAACGGGGGCGACCACGTCGCCCCGACGATCATCTCGAAGGTCGTCGGCCCGAAGGGCTACACGATCTACACCGCCAACCCGGACCGGCGGCGGATCTTCTCCCAGGGCGAGGCGTACGCCGGCACCCAGACGCTCGAGACGGTGCTCCAGTACGGCACCGGCACCGGCGCCTACTACGGCTGTCCGGCGGCCGGTAAGACCGGGACGACCAACAACTACACCGACGCCTGGTTCGTCGGCTACACCCCGAAGCTCTCCACGGCCGTCTGGGTCGGCTACCCGGGGTCGGAGGTGCCGATGAACGACATCAACGGCCTCGGCCCGGGCTATGGCGGCACGCTCGCCGCCCCGATCTGGAAGCAGTTCATGCAGAGCGCCTCCGGGGGCTTCTGCGGCGACTTCCCGCAGCCGTCCCAGTATTGGCACGGGGTGGAGTACTTCGGAGCGCACGCCGTCTCCGCGTACGTGCCACCCCCACCCCCCTCCACCAGCACCTCGACCACCACAACCGGCGCCGGCACCACCGGCGGCGGCGGGACGGCGACCGCCCCGGCCGGGAACGGCCCGGCGAACCCGAACCAGGGGTCCAACCCCACCGGGAACGGTCCGGCGAACCCGCCCGGAAACCCGAACGCCGGCGGCCCCGGCAACGGCCCGGCGGGCGGCGGCGCCGGAGGCCTCCCCACGCCGCCGCCCGCCAGCGGCGGCAACTGACATAGAATCCCCGGGAATGCCAAAGGAAGAAAAGGTCGAGTTCGAGGGCGAGGTCGTCGAGGCACTGCCCAACGCGATGTTCCGCGTCAAGCTCGACAACATGGACCGCGTGGTCCTCGGTCACGTCGC
>DAIDJO010000018.1 GCA_027451345.1 Solirubrobacterales bacterium | reverse complement strand
GGCGGCAACTGACATAGAATCCCCGGGAATGCCAAAGGAAGAAAAGGTCGAGTTCGAGGGCGAGGTCGTCGAGGCACTGCCCAACGCGATGTTCCGCGTCAAGCTCGACAACATGGACCGCGTGGTCCTCGGTCACGTCGCCGGCAAGATGCGCCGCTTTCGCATCCGGATCCTTCCGGGTGATCGCGTCCGGGTGGAGCTCTCCCCGTACGACCTCGATCGCGCCCGGATCGTCTACCGCCACCGGTAGACGCCGCCGGCCGGCGTGTGACGCGGCATGAGGTCGTGAGGGAGCTCGAGCTGATCGCCGAGCTGCGGTCGCGGCTGGCCGTCGCCGACCCGCGGCTCGCCCGCGGGCTGGGGGACGACGCCGCCGTCGTGCGGGGGCGGGCCTACGCCGTCACCTCGGTCGACACGATGGTTGACGGAGTGCACTTCCGACGGGGGCGGCTGAGCCCGCGGGAGATCGGGCATCGGGCCCTGGCCGGAGCGCTGTCCGACCTTGCGGCGATGGGCGTCGACGGCCGGGCGGCCCCGGGCTCCCCGGGCGGGATCCAGGCGTATCTGGCGCTCGGCCTCCCCGGTGGCTTCGGGCTCGACGAGGGGCGCGCGCTGCTGGACGGAGCCGCGGAGCTCGCCGGCGCGCACGGGGTGACGATCGCCGGGGGTGACATCACGGCCGCCCCCGCTCTGCTGCTCTCCTTCACCGTCGTGGGCTGGGCGGACGATCCCGGGGCCCTCGTGGGACGCGACGGTGCCCGGCCCGGCGACCTCGTCGGCGTGACCGGCGCGCTCGGTGGCTCGGCGGCCGGGCTCGCCGTGACGGAGGACCGTCTCGTGGGCCTCGAGCCGAGCCTGGCCGAGGCGCTGCGCCGCCGCTACGCCACCCCGACGCCGCGGCTCGCGGCCGGCCACGCGCTGGCCGAGGTGGGAGGGGTGACGGCGATGCTCGACGTCTCGGACGGGCTGGCCACCGACGCCGCCCACCTGGCCCGGGCGAGCGGCGTCGCGATCGAGCTGGACCTCGATGCCCTGCCGCTCGGCGCCGGGGTGGCCGATGCCGCCGGGCTCCTCGGCGAGGATCCGGCCGTCCTGGCCGCGCGCGGCGGCGAGGACTACGAGCTCTGCTTCTGCGCCGGGCCGGCGAGCCGCTCAGCCGTGGAGGAGGCCGTGGCGGTTGCCGACCCGACGGCGACCGTCACGTGGATCGGGGAGGTCACCGGCCGAGCGCAGCCCGGACTGCGCTTCCGCGGCGCCGGCCCCGGCGAGCTCAGCGGATTCGAGCATCGGTTCTGAGGCGGGACCGATCCGTCCCGCCGGCGCCGGCCGACGTGCGGCCGCGGCTCACGCCACGGCCGAACGTGACTCCGGCGGACGCCGCTCGTTTCCGGCGAGGAGCCGGATCCACAGGGGATTGCGCACGATCGCATCGGCCACCTTCTTGGCGTCAACGTCGTATTTGCCCTGCTCCAGCCGTTCCTTCAACGTCATCGTTCTGGACTCCGCATCCGTGGTCATCCTTGGGCTCTGATCGGCAGCACCCGCCGCGATCCTTTACCGAGAGGCGCCCGCCTCGACCAACGGTCCACCCTCCGGTGAATCGACCCGCCAACCCACGCCGTACGGCGCAGGACCCCCGGTCCAGCGGGGCCGGGGGTGGCCGGGCGGACCCGCCGCCGGGCCGAACCTCATCGGCGCAGGGCCGACTGCGTGCCGCCGAGGGAGCCCGGCCCGGCGTAGCTCACGGGCCCCCGCACCGTCACGGGCTGCTCGACGGCGACGCCCGTGGCTCGTGCGGCCCGCAGGCCGATGATCGTCGCGCTCGCCACGCAGCCGAGCGCGACGGTCCAGCCGAGGGCGGTGCCGATCGGCATCGCCCCGCCAGGGAGCAGCGCAAGGCTCCAGGCGAGCCCGAGGGGCGAGAGGGCGTACGCGTTGGCGTAGTAGAAGAGGATCAGCCCGATCGGCACGACGCCGACCAGGAGCAGCAGCGCGACCGACCAACGGCGCCCGCGCGCGCCCGGTTGCGCGAGCCACAACCAGGTGTGGAGCGCCGGGACGAACAGCAGCGCCTCGAAGGGGTTCACGAGCCAGACGATGACGGCGAGCGCGCAGAGGACCGCGTTCAGCGCGACGGCGGCCGCATCGGCGGCGGGGCTCTGCGGGGGCCGCGGGCTTCCCGGCAGCTGCTGGGCGAGCAGGCGCAGGCAGGACGGACGCAGGAGGGCGAAGCCGGCGATCACCACCCCGAGCACCATCAGCAGCACGACGACGTCAGCGCCGGTGTGCGGCGCGCCGATCCCGGCGGCCGCGCCCGGCGGCGTGAAGGAGAGGATGCCGGCCGCCCGGGCGAGCAGCAGGGCCACCAGTCCCCCGACGAACGGCACCGCCCCGGCGAGCACCCAGCCGAACCAGCGGACGAGGGCGTGGCCACGGCGCCGCGCGCGCGCCACCGCGTCGAGCGTTCCGGCCGCGGCCGGAAGGATGAGCGCGAGCACGAGCAGCCGCACCGCCCAGAGCGGCACGACCTGGCCCCGGATCAGCAGATACGCGCCGGGCGCGTCGACGGGCGGCCCGTGGTCGAGCGCGTTGACCGCCTGCAGCACGGCGGCGCCCAGGCCGCCGAGCCGCCCCGAGGCGATGGCGGCCGACGCGCCCTCGAGGGGGCGGTCCCCCGACAGCGACAGGAGCGCCGCGGGCAGGCCGGCGGAGACGAACGGCGCCTGCTCGGTGATCGCGAACGGGAAGGCGAGGCGCGCGAGCTGCCCGCCCAGCCCCGCGCTGCGGTTGACGATCCCGGTCTGGGCGGCGACGAACGAGGCGAGCGTCCGCGTGAGCTGCGCCGGGGCGAGCCGGTCGGTGTTCGACCAGGGCACGACGATCGGGTTGCGCACCGTCGGCGAGGCCAGGTCCCCGAGGAGGATCACCGCGTCGACCGGCTGGCCGGAGAGCGAGCCCGCGAGCTGCGTGGCCCCGGCGAGGCCCGCCTGGCCGGTCGTCGACACGAGCACCACGGACCGGGCGAGGGTTTCGCTCGACAGCGCGCGGGCGAGATCGAGCAGCACGGCGGTGCCGGAGAGATCGACCGGAGCCGATGGTCCGGCGGCGTCGCGGTGGCTGACGACGACGACCGTTCCGCTGCCCAGTCCCTGCCGGGTGGCCACCACGTCCTCGAGCGTCCGCGAGCCGGCGCTCGTCGCGGCGCGGAACTCGCGGGTCTGGACGGTGAACCCACCGGCGCTGCGCAGCTGCGCCGCCACGGCCCCGGCGAGCCGTTGGTCGACGGCCGACCCCGGCGTCCGATCCGGGTACGCGTGCTCGAGCGACTGCATCGTCGCGCCGACACCGGCGAAGAACTGACCGGGGGCGATGGTCGTGCCCAGGCCGGACGGTTGGGCGCTCAGCGAGAAGCCGAACACGATCAGCGCGACGGCGACCACGATGATGAAGGCCCGATAGATGCGCGGGTCGACCATGACTGCCCAATGTACCCCGCGTCAACGGACGGGATCGGATCCGGGCCGGCCACGGCGCGCCTGCGCGGTGGGACGGGCGACCGACGCGCGGCGAGACGGGCGACGGACGCGACGCCGGCGTGACAATCTGAGGGCGCGAGACATCGGCATGAGCGACGATCTGCCCCACCACGAGCTGGTCCTGACCCTGGCCCGGAGCCTCCGTCGGGCGGTGCTGCCCGAGCTCGGATCCCACGCCGGTCGGGTCGAGCTCGGGGCGGGCGCGGGCGGCGACGTCACCTTCTCGGTGGACGAGGTGGCCGAGCGCACGCTCGCGCAGTTCGTCGCCGACCACGCCTCCCGCTACGCCTTCTATTCCGAGGACCGTGGGCTCGTCGCGCCCGACGGTCGGGAGACCCACGTGTTGGTCGTCGACCCGATCGACGGGACACGGCCGGCGATGGCGGGCCTCGAGTCGGCGTGCGTGGCGATCGCACTCGCTCCGCTGGACTGCGACCCGCGGATGTCCGACGTGGCGGTCGGCTGCGTGATGGAGATCAAGAGCGGCGATTGGTTCCTGGCGCGCCGAGGCGAGGGGGTGATCGGCACGCGTTCGGCGAGCCTCTCGTCCACCACCGACATCGGCTCGATGTTCTGGGCCTACGGCTTCCGCGGCCGTCCCGCGCGGGCCACGGCGGAGCTCCTCGCCGAGCTGATCGACGCCTCCTCGGTCGGGGGCGGCACCTTCGAGCTCGGGTCCCAGGCGTTTGCCATGACCCGCGTCGTGACCGGCCAGCTCGACGCGGTGATCGAGGTCGGTTCCCGCATGATCGACGAGGTCCCGGGGATGGCGGAGGCGTTTCTGCGCGTCGGCCGCGGGGCAATCCTCAACAATTCACCGTACGACCTCGCCGCCGCCTGGCTCTGCCTGGTGGAGGCGGGCGGGGTGGTGACCGACGGGTGGGGCCGACCGCTCGACGACCATCCGCTGCTCGGCACCGGCCACGACTTCCAGATGTCCTCGATCTCCTCCGCCAACCCCGACCTGCACGCGCAGCTCCTGCGCGAGGTGGACGCGGGCATCGCGCGCCTGCGGGCGCTGGCCGGGTGATCCATGGCGGAGATGTCCGACCCACTCATCCTCGTCTCCAACCGCGGGCCCGTCACCTTCCAGCCCGACGGCGAGCCCAAGCGCGGCACCGGTGGCCTGGTCACGGCGCTGATGGGCCTGGCCCGGCACCGCGAGGTGACCTGGATCGCCTCGGCGATGAGCGACGCCGACGTCACCGTGGCGGGACAGCACGGCGGTCGCGCCTTCCCCGTCCGGAGCCAGGACGGCACCGAGTACCGGGTCAAGCTCGTCGCCTCCGATCCCGAGGCCTACGACCGCTTCTACAGCATCATGGCCAACCCGATGCTGTGGTTCATCCAGCATTACCTCTGGGACCTCTCCAACGCCCCGGACATCCGGCGCAACGAGACCGAGGCGTTCGAGTTCGGATACAACGTCGTCAACGAGGACCTCGCCCGGGCCGTGCTCGAGGAGATCGAGGGGATCGAGCGACCGGTGGTGATGGTGCACGACTACCACCTGTACACGCTGCCGGCGCTGATCCGGCAGGCGCGCCCGGACGCGTTCATGACGCACTTCGTCCACATCCCGTGGAGCCAGTCGGACTCGTGGCGGGTGCTGCCCTCGGTGATCCGCGAGGAGATCTACAGCGGGATCCTCGCCAACGACATCGTCGGGTTCCACACCCGCCACTACCAGCGCAACTTCCTGCAGTGCTGCGAGGACCTGCTCGACCTCGAGGTCGACCACCGCACGGGCGTCGTGCACCTGGGCGACCGTGACGTCTGGGTTCGTGCCTACCCCCTGCCGATCGACCCCGACGCCGTACGCAAGGTCGCCGAGCGGCCCCGCGTGCGGGAGTTCGAGGAGGAGATCCTGCGCCGCCGCCGCGACCACCTGATCCTGCGGGTTGATCGCGCCGACCTGTCCAAGAACGTGCTGCGCGGCTTCTCGGCCTTTGACCTGTTCCTCGAGCAGCACCCCGAGTTCCGCGAGCGGGTCACCTTCATCGCCCAGCTGATGCCGTCGCGGACCGACGTCGCCGAGTACACGGAGTACCTCGAGCGGATCGAGGCGGTCGTCGCCCTCGTCAACCACCGGCACGGCTCACCGGACTGGATGCCGATTCAGCTGAAGCTGCGCGACGACCTGGAGGAGGCGGTCGCCGCCTACAAGCACTACGACGTGCTGATGGTCAACGCCATGTTCGACGGGATGAACCTGGTGGCGAAGGAGGGGCCGATGGTGAACGGCCGCGCCGGCGTCTCGATCCTGAGCGAGAACACCGGCGCCCACGAGGAGCTCGGGGACTTCGCCCTGTCGGTGAACCCGTTCGACATCCAGGAGCTGGCGGACTCGATCCACGCCGCGTTGACGATGCCCGAGGACGAGCGGCGGCGGCGGCTGGCCGGGCTGCAGGAGCGCATCACCGCCCGCGACCCGGGGGACTGGATCGACGAGCAGCTGCGGGACATCCACGCCAAGGATCGCACCGGCACCGCCCCGGCCTGAGCGGGAGCCCCGGCCTGGGCGGGAGCCCCGGCCTGAGCGGGAGCCCCGGCGGGCGCGCGCCTGGGGCCCTACCGTTCGGCGAGCTTCGCCTGTTGACGCTCGGGGGCGATCCGGATCACGTTCCAGGCCAGCCCCAGTCGCTCCATCAGACCGATGATGGCCGCCGAGATGTCGAGCTCCCACCACTTCAGCCCGTGCTCGGCCGACCGCGGGAAGGCGTGGTGGTTGTGGTGCCAGGACTCGCCGAGTGAGAACGGCGCGAGCCACCAGACGTTGGTCGAGCGGTCCTCGATGTCAAAGCGCCGGCGCCCGAAGATGTGGCAGATCGAGTTGACCGACCACGTCACGTGGTGGACGAAGAAGATCCGGACGAGCCCACCCCAGATGTAGCCCTCGAGCGCGCCCTTCCAGGTGAAGCCGTGGAGCGCGAATCCGGCGAGGGTCGGGATCAGCAGCGACAGCACCACCCAGTACGGGAACAGACGGCCGATCCGGCGCATCGCCCGGTCGTTGTACAGGTCGGCGGCGTACTTCTTCCAATCCGCCTGGCCCTGCGTCTCCATCAGCCAGCCCGCGTGCGCGTGCCAGAAGCCACTGAGCCCGTGACCGTGACCGACATGGGGGCTGTGCGGATCCCCCTCGACGTCGGTGTGGGCATGGTGCTTGCGATGGTCGGCGACCCAGTCGAGCACGGACCCCTCGACCGAGAGCGAGCCGAGCACCGCGAAGGTGCGCTCCACCCAGGGGTAGGTCTGGAAGGCGCGGTGCGTGAGCATGCGATGGAAGCCGACCGTCACCCCGGCGGCCGTCAGCAGGTACAGCACCACCATGATGGCGATGTCGGTCCAGTCGACCAGGTTGTTCCACAGCAGGACGATCGCCGCGATCACCCCCAGGAACGGCACCACCACCCCGGCGAGGTTGGCGTTGCGCTCGAGCGGGCTCATTCCGGCGCCGACGCGCTCAGCGTCTGGCGCCGCGGCGGAGGCGGTGCGTGCAGTGGTGGTCATCCGAGGAGCTTCGCAGCCATCCGTCACAAGTTCTTGTTGCACCGGCACGTGCGTTGACGGTCGTTCTTGTGGGTTTTGTATAAAACGAGCCACTCCACCGCCCCGCGCACGAGCACCGGTCGCCACAACCCTCGGCCCCGGAGCGGGCGGCGCGAGCCCCTCGGAACGCCGCTGTGCCACGCGCCGCGCCGCACGGTGCGCCGCGTGGACGGGCGAGCGCCGGCCCTGGACCGTTGCTATATTCGCTCCCGCCCGTCCTCCGGCGAACTCGTCGCCGTGGAGCGGGACCTTCACTATGTCTAGAGATCCAATCCTGTACGACCTCGTGCTCCTGCTCTCGGCAGAGGCTGACGAGGAGACCCGTACCAACCTGGTCGGCGAGATCGAGACGATGATCGCCGCCGCCGACGGCACCGTCACCCGCAAGCAGGCCTGGGGACAGCGTCCGACGACGTACCGCATCAACCATCAGACCGAGGCCGACTACCACCTGCTGCAGTTCACGGGGCCGACCTCGCTGCTCGAGTCGCTCTCCCACACGCTGCGGATCGCCGACTCGGTCCTTCGCTTCCGCATCATCAAGGTCGTGCCCGGCACGCCCGAGGCTCCGGACAGCGCGCCGCCGATCCTGGCGACCGCCTCCGGTGTGACGGCGGCCGTCGAGGGCGAAGCCGCCTAGCGCGGCCTCGCCTCGCCGTCGGCGGGCCGGTACACGTACCGTGACGGCCTCGGGGCGGGTCCCCACGCCGCGATGTCAGGCGGCCCGTCGCCACCCCGCGACGGCTGAGGTCCGGCCCCGGCCCGCGACGGCTGAGGTCCGACCCCGGCCCGCGACGGCTGAGGTCCGGCCCCGGCCCGCACCGCCCTTTGTGACGAATGTGTGCCAGTTTGCGGCCTCTCGCCATGGCCCGTCCGGGCCCTGCTTAGACTCGAACCCAAGGCACTGAACTTGTCGAAAGGAGCCCCGAAATGGCGGGCAACATCAATCGGGTGATCATCACGGGCAACCTCACGCGCGATCCGGAACTCCGGACGCTGCCGAGCGGAACGAGCGTGTGCGAGCTGCGCGTGGCGTGCAACGGCCGCCGCCGGACGGCCGAGGGCAACTGGGAAGACGACCCCAATTACTTCAACGTCTCGGTCTGGGGACAACAGGGCGAGAACTGCAAGCGGTACCTCTCCAAGGGCCGCGGCGTGGCGATCGACGGACGCCTGCGCTGGCGCGAATGGGAAACCGAAGGACAAAAGCGCCAAGCTGTCGATATCATCGCGGAGACCGTGCAGTTCCTCGGCGGTGGCGGTGACGCCCCCAGCGGTAGCGGGAATGGGTACTCCAGCAGCGTGAATGCTGCATCGAGCGACATTCCGGTGGATACCGCGGACTTCGTCCCGACCTCCGTGGGCTCCGGCGTCGCCGACGACGATATTCCGTTCTGAGACGACAGACCCGCAAAAGAGACTTCGATAGGTGATGCCAAGTGGCGAAGCAACGTAGACGGCCGGTTCGCCGGCGCGACAGGAAGGGCGGTCCCTCGTCGGGCCGGCGCAAGCCCTGCCCGTACTGCCGCGACAAGGTCGAGCAGGTTGACTACAAGGATGTCTCCGCCCTGCGGCGGTTCATCTCAGATCGCGGCAAGATTCGGTCGCGTCGGATCACCGGCGCGTGCCGTCGGCACCAGAACCAGATCGCGCGCGCCGTCAAGCGCGCGCGAGAGGTCGCTCTGCTGCCGTACGTCGCCGAGGGCGGCAGCGATCATCGCGAGGGCCGCGGCGGTCGCGACCGCGACCGCGACCGCGACCGCTAACCCAGGAGGTAGTGATGCCACAGGCAATCCTGCTCGAGGACGTTGAGTCGCTCGGGGAGAAGGGCGCGATCGTCGACGTCTCCAACGGCTACCTGCGCAACTACCTGCTTCCGCGCAAGCTGGCGGAGGCCGCCACGCGCGGCTCGATCGAGGCCGCGGCGAAGCGGCGTGAGGCAGCCGAGCGCGAGGCGCGCGAGGCGGTGGACCGCGCTCGCGAGAACGCGGAGCTGCTCGGGCGCACCGTCCTGACCATTCCGCAGCAGGCGGGCGATGACGGGCGCCTGTTCGGGTCGGTCACCTCGCAGGACATCGTCGACGCGATCCAGGAAGCGCGGGGCATCCGCCTGGACAAGCGCAAGGTGCACCTCGAGGACCCGATCAAGACGGTCGGCACCCACATGGTGACCGTCGAGGTCGTCGACGGCGTGACGGCCACCGTCAAGACGATGGTCGTCGCGGCCTGAGGACGCTCCCTCGCGCCCGCGGTCCTCGCGGATCCGTACTGTCTCATGAGGCCCGCACCCGCGGGCCTCGCGCGTTTCCGAGGAAGGGCCCGGCGCCGCGACGCTCGGCGCGTCAGACGAACCCCCGCCGGGCGCCCACCGGCGAGCGCGCGCTGGAGCGTGCGTCAATTTCTCCCCGTCCGCGACGGATTCTTCGCTGGTTGCGGCATGTCCGCCTGAGCTCCGCCTGAACGCGACCTATCGTTGTCCCTCCGATGAGCGCCACCGCCACCCCCACCGCCCCGCACAACCTCCTCGCCGAGAAGTCGGTCCTGGGGGCGGTGCTGCTCGACGAGCAGCACCTGCACGCGCTGCTCGTCGACGAGCAGCTCCGGCCGGAGCACTTCTATCTGCGCGAGCACGGCGCGGTCTTCCAGGCGATGCTCGAGCTGTACGAGGCGGACAAGAAGATCGACCATCTCACCGTCGCCGAGCAGCTGCGGGACAACGGCCGGCTGGACGAGATCGGTGGGCCCGACGTGGTGGAGGAACTGGTCGCCTGGGTGCCCGCCACCGGCCACGCGCGAGACTACGGGCGCATCGTTCGCGAGCAGGCGCAGATGCGAAAGCTGCTCGAGGCCACGCGCGAGATCCAGGCCGACGTCCTCTCCCGCGCGGCATCACCGCGGGAGCTGGTCGAGCAGGCCGAGCGGGCGATGCTCGAGGTGGCGCATGACGAGCGACAGAAGGCGATCCGCTCGATCGCCGAGGTGCTCCACGAAGAGACCGACCGACTCCACCTGCGCTCCAACCAGAAGAGCCCGCTCACCGGCACCCCGTCCGGCTTCCGCGACCTGGACGACATGACGGGCGGCTTCCAGGCGGGGAACCTGATCGTGCTGGCCGCCCGCCCGTCGATGGGGAAGTCCGCCCTCGTCTGCAACATGGCCGAGAACGCGGCACTCGCCGGCTTTCCGGTGGCGCTCTTCTCACTCGAGATGTCCGAGTCCGAGCTCGCGCAGCGCTTCGTCGCCTCGCAGGCGAAGGTTCCCGGCGACGATCTGCGTCGCGGCCGGGTGGCCGAGACGCGCTGGCCGAAGATCCTCGAGGCGTCCGGACGCCTCTCCGACGCGCCGCTGTTCGTCGACGACTCGAGCGACACGGGCGTGCTCGAGATTCGCGCCAAATCCCGCCGCCTGCACCATCAGCTCGAGGAGCGGGGTGGGCTCGGCCTGATCATCATCGACTACCTGCAGCTCATGCGCCACGAGGGTCGGATCGAGAGCCGGGTCGAGCAGGTCGGTCAGGTGAGCCGTGGCCTCAAGAGCCTCGCGCGCGAGCTCAAGGTGCCGGTGATCGCGCTCTCGCAGCTCAGCCGCAACGTCGAGCAGCGCGCCGGGGACAAGAAGCCGATCCTCTCCGACCTGCGCGAGAGTGGGGCCATCGAGCAGGACGCGGACCTCGTGATGTTCATCTACCGCGAGGAGTACTACAACCGGGAGTCGACGAGGCCCGGCGAGGCGGACATCATCATCGCCAAGCACCGCAACGGTCCCGTGGGCGAGGTCACCCTCACCTTCCAGAGCCAGTTCCCCAAGTTCATGAACTACGCGCCGCCGCAGTTCGCGGGATGAGCGCGCGGCGCGACTGATGGCGAGCTGCCTTCTCGGGATCTGCGATGGCTCGGGCTTCCTCTACGACGAGGAGACCAACACCGCGCGGGACTGTGCGTGCCGCCCCCAGATCATTGCGCGCAACAAGGCGCGCAGCCTGTCGGCGGTGATTCCCGAGCGGTACCGGGATGTGGCCTTCGATCGCTTCCCGGTGACCGAGATCGACCCCAAGATCGTCGCCGCCACCCGGCGGTACGTCGATCGCATCGACGCCAACCTCGATGCGGGCCGCGGCCTCTGGTTCATGGGCCCGGTCGGCACCGGCAAGACGACGCTGGCGATGCTCGTCACCCGGGCGGCCCTGGAGGCCGGCCGCTCAGCCGCCCGGTACTCGCTCCCCGGACTGCTCAGCCAGATCCGCAAGACGTTCGAGACCGGCTCCCACAACGACCTGCTCGAGCGGCTCACCGCGGTCGACCTGCTCCACATCGACGACATCGGCGCCGAGCAGACCACTCCGTGGGTCCTCGAGGAGCTCTACTCGATCATCAACGCCCGATACGAGGAACAGCGGGCGATCGTCATCACCACCAACATCCTCGACCGCGAGACCCTCTGCCAGCAGATCACCGAGCGCACCGTCTCCCGCCTGACCGAGATGTGCGACGAACTCCCGCTGCTCGGGGGCGACCACCGGATGGATCTGCGGATCGCGTAGGTCGCCCTTGCGGCAGCATCGCCACCGGCCCGCCCCTACACTGGAGAAGAAATGCCTGGAATCGTGATCGTTGGGGCCCAATGGGGCGACGAAGGCAAGGGCAAGATCACCGACCTCCTCGCCGAGCGGGCGGATGCGGTCGTGCGCTTCCAGGGGGGAAACAACGCCGGCCACACCATCGTCCAGGGTGGCCAGACCTACAAGCTCCATCTGATGCCGTCGGGCATCCTCCACCCCGGCAAGCTGTGCGTGATCGGCAACGGGGTCGTGATCGACCCGAAGATCCTCACCGATGAGCTCGACGACCTGCGCCGGCGCGACATCGACACCAGCGCGCTGCGCATCTCCGCCAACGCGCACCTGATCATGCCGTACCACATGCTGCTTGACCACGCGGGCGAGATCAAGCTCGGCAAGTTGCAGATCGGCACCACGCGTCGCGGCATCGGCCCCTGCTACTCGGACAAGGCGGCGCGGCTCGGCATCCGCGTGCAGGACCTGCTCGACGAGAAGATCCTCAAGAAGAAGATCGTCGCGGCCATGGAACCCAAGCGGCTCTCGTTGCGGGAATTCGCCCGCGACCCGCGCCTCGACCTGCAGGCGATGACCGAGGAGTACCTCACCTACGGGCACCGCATCAAGCAGTACATCGCCGACACCAGCCGCCTCGTGCTCGACCGCCTGGACGACGGGCAGCTCGTCGTGTTCGAGGGAGCGCAGGGCACGCTGCTCGACATCGATCACGGCACCTATCCGTTCGTCACCTCCTCCAACCCGATCGCGGGCTCGGCCACCATCGGAGCGGGCGTGGGGCCGCGGGACATCGACGAGGTGTGGGGCATCACCAAGGCCTACAGCACCCGTGTCGGCGCGGGCCCCTTCCCAACGGAGCTCGAGGGGCCGCTCGGGGACGAGCTGCGCGAACGGGGGGCCGAGATCGGAACGACCACCGGGCGTCCGCGCCGCGTCGGCTGGCTGGACCTCGTCGCGCTGCGGTATGCCGCCCGCCTGAACTCCCTGAGCGCCCTCGTGATCACCAAGCTCGACGTGCTCTCCGGCCAGCCGACCATCTCCGTCTGCACCCGGTACCGAGGTGACGAGGGACTCGAGGTCGACCACTTCCCCTACCACCAGACCGTCCTGCACCACTCGGTCGGCGAGTACGTCGAGCTGCCCGGTTGGAGCGAGGACGTCAGCGACTGCCGCGATGAGGATGAGCTGCCCGAGGCGGCCCGCAACTACGTTCAGTTCATCTCGGACTTCGTCAGGGTTCCGGTCGCTCTCATCAGCGTGGGGCCCGGCCGTGAACAGATCATCTGGACGCGCGCGGGCAGAGGGATGCACGGCTCCGGCGCGGCGGCCGCCGCCTGATCGACGCCGCCGGTGACACCGTCGTCAAGGCGGCCGGACGACGGTGTCACCACCCCGGCTGGCTTCAGTCCGACGCCTCCGGGCGGCCGTTGCCCTCAGCGTCGACCACCGGCGTTGGCTCAGGGAGCTCGGCGCTGAACGGCAGGGCCCGGAAGAGCATCAGCGTCATCCCGGCCGTCACCGCCGATTCCGGGTCCTCGGCGATGCGGGCGGCCGATTCCTGCTCGACCTCGCGCGCGCGGGCCAGCCACGCCCGCGTGTCGCGGGCGAGCGTCGTCCACCCCTCGGGGTCGAGCGTCAGCGTCTCGGTGGAGATGTGCGCCTCACCCGCGTCGAAGCCACCCGCCGCCGCCGATCGGGTGGCGTAATCCGTCGCCTTGGCGATGAGCGCCGTCAGCAGCCGCTGCTTTGAGATCGCGTCGAGCCCCTCCCAGGCGTCGTCGGTGAGAGCCGGGTGGCCTGTGGTGCGGTAGTAGTGCTCGGTGGCGCCGCGGCGCTGGCGGGTGCTGACGAGCTTCAGGAGGCCGAGGTCGTAGAGCGTCCGTACGTGGTAGGCGACCGTCCCGAGGGGCTGGTCGAGCTTCGCGGCGAGGATGACCGGGCTGGCCGGCTCCTCGTCGAGCATCGCGAGCAGGCGGACCCGGATCGGATGGGAGATAGCGCGCAACCACCGCGGGTCCGCGATGGTCGTGACGGGTTCCTGGTTGGGCATGGCTGCGAGGTGAGAAACGGCCCCGGCCCCGCCACTCGAACGCATGCGGAACGGCTACGACCTAAATCAGTACTCCCTCACGTATATCAACGCCACCGTTCGATCAGCGCACCTTCGTCAACGCGGCGGACCGCGCGCGCCGGCACCCCGAGGACAACCTCCCGGGCGGCGACGTCGCGGGTGACGACGGCTCCCGCGCCGATGAACGCCTCCTCCCCGATCTCGACCCCCGGCACCAGCACGACACCGCCCCCGACGCGCGCCGCCCGCCGGACGATCGGGGCCTGGAGCCGCTCGCCTCGCGGATGGCGCCCCATCGTGTCGTCGTTGGTCATCAGCACCCCGGGGCCGAGGAAGGCATCGTCCTCGACCAGCGCCCAACTGGTGACGTAGACGGCCGTCTGGATCGACACCCGGTCGCCGACCCCAGCGTTGAAGTCGACGCACGCGGCGCGTCCGACCACCGAACGCTCGCCGATCCGCGCCCCCTCGCGCACCTGCGCCTGGTCGCCGATGATCGAGCCCGAGCCGATCGTGGCGCCCGCGTAGACGACGGCGCCGCAGCAGACGGTCACCTCGGCCCTGAGCTCGAGGCGTCCGAGCTCCACCGCGGCCGCGCTGGAGCCGCGCCGCAGCCGGGGCCGCTTGCCGAGCACCACCAACTCCTCCACCAGACATCCCGGACCGACCCACACGCCAGCGTGCACGATGCTGCCGGCACCGATCGAGCAGCCATCGCCGAGCGCGACATCGGCGCCGATCACCGCCCCTGGCCCGACCGTCACGTCAACTCCGATCGAGGCGCTCGGGTCGATGTGTGCTGCGGGGGAGAGCTCAGTCATCGCCACGCTCGACCGTGACGGCTCGCGTCGACGCCCGCAGCGAGTCCTGCAGCCGCTCGAGCACGCGGACGACGCGCAGGCCGCTGGCGCCGTCCGACCGCGGGGCGCGCCCCTCTCGAATGCTGTCGAGAAACTCCTGACACTCGAGCCTGAGAGGCTCGACGGTCGGCAGCCGCGGGGAGTAGATGTCCCCGCTGCGCGTGACCCACTCACCGTAGCCTCGCGGCGCCTCGTCAAAGCCCTTGTCGTAGATCGTGATCTTCCCCTCGACGGCCATATCGTCGAACGTGGCCATCTTGTGGGAGCCGACGACCGTGAAGCGACGCTCCTTGTGAGGATCCAGCCAACTCAGGTGCAGGTGCGCCGCCAGGCCCGACTGGAACCGCAGGTAACAGAAGACGACATCCTCGACGCCGGGTCGCACGTACGACTCGCCGTGCGCAACGGCCTCGATCGGCTCCTCGCCCGCCAGGGCCAGGAGCACGGAGACGTCGTGGGCTCCGAGAGACCAGAGCGCGTTCTCGTCGGCCCGCAGCTTGCCGAGGTTCAAGCGGTTTCCGTAGATGTAGTAGATGTCGCCGAGCTCGCCGCTCTCGGCGAGCTCGGCGAGCTTGCGGACCCCGGGGTGATACTCGAGCAGGTGGCCGACCATCAGCACCCGCCCGGCTCGCCCCGCGGCGGCGACGGCACGCTCGGCCTCCGCGACGGACTGCGCCAGCGGCTTCTCCACGAAACAGTGCTTGCCGGCCTCCAGGACGCGTACCGCCAGCTCCGCGTGACTCGGGACGGGGGTGGCGAGCACCACGGCGTCGAGCTCGGGGTCGGCGAGCAACTCGTCGAGCGTCGCGCTCGAGCGCGCGCCGGGGAACTGCAGTGCCGCCCGCTCTCGGGCGGCCTCGGAGCCATCACAGATCCACCGCAGCTCGCACCCGTCCAGGCCGGCGAAGTTACGGGCGAGGTTCGGCCCCCAATACCCGAGACCGGCGACGCCAACCTGGATCTGTGGCTGAGCTCCCATGCGAGCGGGCAGTGTAATGGTCACCCGGTGGGCGGCGAGGCACCGAAGGTGGCGCGGAGCGCGGCGACGACCCGCTCCCCCGCGTGGCCGTCCCCGTACAGGTCCCGGCGCTCGGTGGGCAGCGGCGCGCGGAGCGCCGCTGCCGCCGCCGGTCCGTCGAGGTCGACGAGCGTGTTCCAGCCTGCGGCGAGCGTCTCGACCCATTCGGTGGTGGATCGCAGCGTCACGCACCGCACGCCCGCGAGGTACGCCTCCTTCTGTAGGCCGCCGGAGTCGGTGAGGACGGCCCGCGCGTTGCAGAGCAGCGCGGTCAGTTCGAGGTACCCGAGCGGCGGTGTCAGATGGAGCCGGCGCTCCACGCGCAGCCGGTTGAGCAGGCCGGCCGACTCGAGTCGGGAACGTGTGCGCGGGTGCAACGGCCACACGATGACCTCACCGAGCTCGAGCAGGAGCTTCACCAGGCCGGCGAGGCGATCGGGATCGTCGACGGTGCCGGCCCGGTGCGCGGTGGCCAGCAGGTACCGGCCGGGCTCCACGTCGTGGGCGCGCACCAGGTCCAGGCGCCCCCTCGCTCGAGGCTGCGCCTCGCGTGCGACGTCGACCATCACATCCCCGACGACCACGACGCTCGCGCCGCCGATCCCCTCGGCGGCAAGGTTCGTCGCCCCGACCTCCGAGGAGCACAGGAGCAGCGAACTCAGATGGTCGGTGAGCACCCGGTTGACCTCCTCGGGCATCGAGCGGTCGCGGGAGCGCATGCCGGCCTCCACGTGGGCCACGGGGATCCCCTGTTGCGCGGCGGTGAGCGCCCCGGCGAGCGTCGAGTTGGTGTCGCCGTAGACGAGGACGCAGTCGGGCGCGGCGTCGGCGATCACCGGCTCGAGCGCGGTCAGCATGCGAGCGGTCTGCGACGTGTTGGAGCCCCCGGACACGGCGAGCTGAATGTCCGGGGTGGGCAGGCCCAGCTCGCTGAAGAACACCGCGGAGAGCTCGTCGTCGAAGTGCTGGCCCGTGTGCACGAGCAGCTCCCGACCAACGGCGCGCAGACGCGGCGAGACGGCCGCCGCCTTGATGAACTGCGGCCGGTTGCCGACGATCGTGAGGACGTTCAGCGACGTGTCCAGGCCTCCGCCAAGCGCACGATGACCGCCGCGGAGGCGGCCATGTCCTGCAGGGAGGCGAACTCGCGAACCGAGTGGTACTCGTACCCGCCGTCAAAGATGTTGGGCGTCGGGAGACCCATCTCGGACAGGCGTGAGCCGTCCGTGCCGCCTCGGATCGGTGCTCGGAGCGGTTCGATGCCCTCGGCCCGAATCGCCTCCTCGGCCGCCGTGACCACGTCCGGGTCATCCTCGAGATAGGCACGCATGTTGCGGTACTGGCGAATGGCCTCGAACTCCACCTCCGCCCCCGGATGACGGCCGGCGACCCGGTCCGTCACCTCCCGCAGGAGCTCCACGTGCGACTGGAGCAGCCCCTCGTCGAAGTCGCGGACGATCCAGCGAACCTCCGCTCGCTCGGCGGTGCCGCTGAACAGGGTCGGGTGGATGAAACCCTCACGACCGGAGGCGGTCTCGGGCGTGAGCCGGTCGGAGGGCAGCTCCGCGACCATCTGAGCGGCGACCCGCAGCGCGCTGACCATCTTGCCGGTCGCGTACCCGGGGTGAATCCCCACCCCCTTCACGTGAACCCGTACCTCAATCGCCGAGAAGGATTCGTCCTGCAGCTCCCCGCGTCGGGATCCGTCCACGGTGTAGGCGCAGCGCGCCCCGAAGCGGGGGATGTCAAAGAGGGTCGCCCCGTGCCCGATCTCCTCATCCGGGGTGAAGGCGATCCGCAGGGTCGGTCGCGGAAGCTCGGGATGGGTGGCCAGATGCCGTACCGCAGCCATGATCGCGGCGACGCCCGCCTTGTCGTCGGCGCCGAGCAGCGTGTCCCCGCTCGAGGTCACGAGGTCATGGCCGACCATGTCGGCGAGGCGCGGCATGACCGCGGGATCGAGCCGTGTCCCCTCCCGTGGCAGCCCGATCACCCCGCCGTCATAGGCTCGGTGCACGAGCGGCGCCACGCCGGTCCCCGGGGCGTCGGCGGAGGTGTCAACGTGAGCGATGAGGCCGATCGTCGGCGCATCCGCGACGGTGGCGGGAAGGGTCGCGTAGACGTAACCATGCTCGTCCAGCTCGGCGTCGGCGATCCCGAGCTCATGGAGCTCCTCGACGAGCAGCCGGGACAGATCGAGCTGCCCGGGCGTGCTCGGCGAGCGTTCGCGATCGGGCCGGGATTGGGTGTCGATTCGCACGTAGCGCAGGAAGCGGGCGAGCAGGTCCTCACTCATGGCTTCCGCCAGCGGCGAGGTGAAGGAGGCGGTCATGGGGTCGATGAAAGCAGGCCGCGACCCAACGGCGTGGCGCCGGGCGCGCCGGGGTCGTTTCAGGCCGCGCCGAGCGCGCGGTGCAGCGTGAGGTGTCCGCCGACGCGATCGAGGGTGCGGACCGCCACGCTGCGCGGACCCGTCAGCGAACCACGCACACGAAGCGAGCCGGGCGGGAACACGACGCGCACCGGAGACTGCGGGCGCGCCAGCAGGATCGTCAGCACGTGCCCCGTGAGTCGCGCGCGATGCTCGACCGCGAGCCCGCCGGAGCCCATGACCTGGACGGCTCGGACGGAGCGTTCGAGCGTCAGGCTGCGGGGCAGCACGATCGTCAGCTGCCGCAAGCCCGGCTCGAAGGCGCCCGAGCGCGCCGTCACGGTCAGGGCCGGGGTGAGCCCTCCCCTCACCGCGGCCGAAACCTGCGGCCGGCGCTCCACCGCCCACATGAACTGGATCGAGCCGCGCGACCCGGTGGAGCTGACCCCGGTCACCGTGACGGTGCGGACCCCGGCCCGTCGCACGATCCCGGTGATGGTGCCGGTGCGCCGGTTGAGGCGCAGGCCCGCGGGCAGGTGCAGCGCGCGGAAGCCGATCTGCCCCGTCTGGCCGGGGGGGAGGGCGGCGTGCAGCCGCAGGCGCACCCGCTGGCCGTAGAAGGTGTAGACCTCACCCGGGTAACTGACACGCAGCGCCTGGCCGCAGAGCGCCGGGACCAGGGCGGCGGCCTTGGGGGTGCCGAGTCCGCTCGCCATGTCATACCCCGGCGCCGCGGCGAACATCCCAGAGGTGTTCCCGCTCGGCGTGAAGTCGTTGTTGCCGACCGTGATGTCGTTGAAGTAGGTCGCCTGTCCCTGACCCGCGAGCGCGTACAGGCTCGGGTCGGCGAACCCCACGAGGGTCCCGCGACAACTGCGGCTGGCATCCGCCAGGGCGAAGAGGGCCGCCCAGACGGGTGCGGCTCCACTGGTCCCTCCGGTACCCTGCCAGCCCGCTTCGGCGTGGCCGTTGGTGCCCTGGCCGTTCCAGTAGTCGAGATAGGGAGTCATCGGATCGGCGTTGGCCGAGACGTCGGGCACCTCTCGGCAGTACTGGGTCGACGCGCATGGCGCCCTCGAGGACGCCGCGTTGACCACTCCGAGCGCGGGGGGCGCGCTCGCCTGCCAGCTCGGCATGGGCCAGAACGACGACAGCCCGCCTCCTCCGGCGCCCGGCTGGATGCCGAAGCGCGAGTAGTTGATCGTCGGGTTGTCGTCGTTCCAGACGGTCTCGCTCGGCGGCGGTCCCACCGATGTCATCGATGTCCCACCCACCGCGATCGCGAACGGCTGACTCGCCGGATCGTCGACGGTCAGCGTGTTATTCGTGTTCCCGCCCGGCGGAGTGGTCCAGCAATCCTCGGACCCGGTATCGCCGGCGGCGGAGACGAACGTCTGTCCCTGGGTCGCGGCCTCCTCGAGCAGCGTGTTCTCCGCCCTCGCGTCCGAGATGCCCTCCAGCGATTCGCACTCTCCCCACGAGTTGGAGATCACCTGCACCTTGTCCTGGGTGACCATGGCGGCGAGCGTGTCGTACGGCCCGGTGCCGGGGTTGTCGGAGTTGTTGTTCGGCCCCTGGTAGACGAGCACCCTGGCCCGCGGCGCGAGCCCGATCAGCTGCTCGATGTCGAGCGCGGCCTCGCCCTGGCCGACCCCGGTCCCGGCGCCCCCGTCGACCTTGACGTAGCTGATCTGGGCATGGGTGCGGTAGCAGTGCTGAAACGCGGCGATGTCACTCGGTGCGTTCGGCTCCAGTTCGTAGGCGCCGATCGTCACGCCCTGCCCCTGATCGCCTGTCCGGTACACGCCCGTGAAGTCATAGGCCGTGGCGATCTGGTCGGCGGTATAGGCGCCCTGCCCGGGGGCGATCTCCGCCGCCTTCAGACAGGGCTGGGGGCCGCCGGTGGCGACGTGCGGCCCGCGTGCCCTCATTTGGCCGACGCCGTGCGATGAGCGGGGCTGGACATCGAGCCGCTGCATCACGGCCAGGTTGCTCAGGCCCAGCACCGATTGGATCACCGGCGCGATCCGCGCGTCGACGGCCGGCGCGCGGTCGTTGTAGATCGCGTCGCGTCCGTCGGGCAGTCGGACCCTCACCAGCTCGAGGCTGAACGCGCGCTCGATCGCCGCGCTGCTCGCCCGCAGGTGGATGGCCAGGCCGTTGCCGGTGACGCCGAGCGGGAGCAGGCCGTGACGCCGCAGGTCGGTCTCCACCCGGATCAGCGCCTGGCGCCGCGGCGCGAAACGCACGCGGAACTGGCTCGGGGTGAGGTAGTGGCGGAAATCCGGGGACGCGGGGTCAGCCACTCCGGTGGCGTAGCGACGGAGAGCACCGGGGTCTCGCGGCTGCAGGGCGACGGTGAGTCGCATGCTCCGCAGCGACGCGGTCCCCGCCACGAGGGTGGCGCCGGGCGGGGGCACCGGTGCCGTTCCGACGCGCACCCGGGATTGAGCCGCGTCGGCCGCGCCCACGACAATACCCATCACGGCCACGAGGGGGACCGCCGCTGCGCCGACCCTTGTCAAACCCGCCCGGAACAAGGACCCGACGGTAGCGATCCACCCTAAGAACGGTGCAAAAAGCCTGCTGAACAGCGGAGGTTCGTCGCTCAGAGCAGCCCCGCCGCGTCGTCGGGAAGCTTGGGCAGCAGATCGGCTACCGCCGCGGGGCGACCCAGGTGGTACCCCTGGCCATAGTCGACGCCGAACTGCTGCAGCAACGCGACCGTCTCGTCGTCGCCGACGAACTCCGCCACGGTCTGCGTGCCGAGCCCCCGTGCGATGTCGACGACCGCCTGCACGAGCAGCTGGTCGGTCGGCGACCGGACGAGGTTGGCGATGAACTCGCCGTCGATCTTCAGGTAGTCGAACTCGAGGTGCTTGAGGTAGTAGAAGGACGAGAACCCCGAACCGAAGTCATCCAGCGCGAACAGGCAGCCGAGCTGGCGCAGCTGCCTGGAGAGCTCCCGTGCCCGCTCGATGTTGACGATCGCCGCCGTCTCGGTCACCTCGACCACGAGCCGTCCCGGCGGAATCGGACTCTCCCGAAGCATCTCGCCGAGGTCGGCGGCCAGGTCCAGATCATTCATCGTCCTCCCGGAGAGGTTGACCGAGACGCTGAAGTCATGGCCGGCGCGGGCATGGTTGTGCAGCAGCTTGATCGCGCGGCGGATCACCCAGCGATCGATGTCTCCGATGAGGTCAAACCGCTCGGCGTTCGACAGGAAAGCTCCCGGCGGCACGAGCTCACCCGAGTCCTCGAGCAACCGGACAAGCAGCTCGAACCGGGGGAGCCCGACACTGTGGATCGGCACGATCGGCTGAGCGAAGAGGACGAACCGATCCTCCTCGAGCGCGCGGCGAAGGCGGGAGAACCACGAGTCCCGGGTGTCGGCGGCGCCATGGTGCCGGCCATCCGAGGAGTACACGGAATAGCCGTTGCGGCCATCCGCCTTGGCGTCGTACATCGCGCTGTCGGCGCTGACGGCGAGCTCATCGGCGCTGCACGCGGAGTCCGGGGCAAAGAGCGCGATGCCGACCGAGGTCGTGACCCGAGCGGTTCCGGCCGGTGTCGCCACCACCCCCCGCGTCCGGATGGAGGCGAGGATCTTCTCCGCGATCTGGGTGGCCTCACGCAGCTCGCAGTCGCGCAGGATGATGGCGAACTCGTCCCCGCCGAGCCTGGCGATGAAGTCGCTCTTGCGCACCCCGCGGCGCAGCAGCCCTGCGATGTGGGTGACCAGGTCATCACCGACCGAGTGTCCAAAGCGGTCGTTGACCGCCTTGAATCCATCCAGGTCGAGCACCAGGAGCGCCGCAGGCTCGTCGCGAGCCCGCGCGAGGTCGATGATCGCCTCGAGCTCCACCTCGAATCGGCGACGGTTGAAGAGCCCCGTCAACGGGTCGTGATCGGCGAGGTAGTGGAGTTGCTCCTCGAACTGGCGCCGCTCGCTGATGTCGAGCAACTGTGTGACCGAGTAGGCGGCCGGACCGCCCGTCGAGCTCGGGACGGGCGTCGAGCTGACGTACGCCCAGACGTCACTGCCGTCCCGGCGGACGAAGCGCTTCTCGACCACGATCGGCCGCTGGTGGCGGAGGTTCTCAAGGAATCCGTCGGTCTCGCGGCGATCGTCGGGATGCGTGATGTCGTTGATGCGCATCCCGTCCAGCTCGCCGGGCGCGTAGCCGAGCATCGTGGCGAGCGCCGGGTTGGTCTGCTTCCAGCAGCCGGCATCCGAGCCTTCGAGCGAGGTGATGGCCAGGCCGATCGGAGCGTGCTCGAACGCGATGCGGAAGCGCTCCTCGGCCTGCACCCGCGCCAGCTCCGCCTCGCGCATTGCGGAGACCGCGCGCGCGAACGAGAGGTATCCCTCGATCTCGCCGAACCGGTTGATGTTCGCCCGGATCGTCAGCAGCATCTCGGTGCGCGAGCCGTCGCGCCGAACGCACGTCCAGACCTCCTCGTCGCGTTCGCCGAGTTGCGCGCGCAGGAACGGGCTGGCCCCGCCGTTGGCCTCTCGACGCCGGTCGAGCTCGCTGGGATCAAGGAGCGTCAGGCCGTTGAGCTTCCCCACCGCCTCCTGGGCCGTGTATCCGAGCATCTCCTCGGCTCCCCGGTTGAACACGGTGATGAGACCCTCGCGGTCGGTGCCGACGACTGCGACCGTCTCCGTCTCCGCCGCCAGCGCGGACATGTCCTCGAGCTGGCGGTCGCGCAGCATGCGCGCCGATGCGTCGCGCGTGACTCCGATCGCTCCGATGACCACGCCTGCCTCGTCACGAAGCGGAGCGATCGTCATCTCGACTCCGCAGGCCGCACCGTCGCGGGTGAGGACATGACCCATCACCCGTCTGATCTCCCCACCACGGACGCGGGCACGCTCCGCGTCCGCGTCGGAGGTGATCGGCTCCGGGGTCAGGAGCGCGATCGGCTGTCCCAGGATGTCTTCGGCGCGGTACCCGAAGAGCTCCTCGGCCGCGGCGTTCAGAAACGTGATCCGTCCGTCGAGATCCGTGGCCACCACGGCGTCACCCAACTGCTCGATCAGGTCCTCCCCTCTCAGCGCGGCGCGCGACACGTCAATGGCCATATGACCTTGATCGGCCGCAGCCGACGCCGGTTGAATCCTGGACCGGCCGGGTCAACGTCCGTCCCGACCATCGGCCGTGCCCCGGCGGGCGCCACTACTAACGTCTCGGCGATGGCGCACCCGCAGCGGATCCCCGGAGTCGACCGCACGGACGGAGAGCTCACCGTGCGGCCGTGGCGCGTCGAGGATGCCGCGGCGCTCAACGCCGCGGTCGCCGGCAGTCGGCAGCACCTGTCGCCGTGGCTGCCCTGGGCGGCCGAGGCACTCCCGACCCTCGCCGAGCGACGTGAGCAGATCAGCGGTTGGCTGCAGGACTGGGCCGACGGCGGCGACTGCATGTACGGGGTCTTCGTGCGCGGAGCCGTCGCCGGTGGATGCGGGTTGCACCGGCGCCTCGGACCGGACGGGCTGGAGATCGGATACTGGCTGAGCAGCGAGTTCACCGGGCAGGGCATCATGAGCACCGTCGCCGGGATGCTGACCGACGTGGCCCTCGACCTGCAGCGGATCGGACGGGTGGAGATCCATCACGACAAGGCGAACGTGCGCAGCGCCGGTGTTCCACGCCGTCTCGGCTTCCTCCTGGTCGGCGAGAGAGAGCGGGAACCGCTGGCCTCGGCTGAGGTCGGCATCGAGTGCCGCTGGCGGATGAGTCGAAGTCGGTGGAGGACCAACGCGTCCCGACCGCGAGCGGCCCCGTCCCAGTGACGGCGGCCCGCGCCTACAGCCCAGCCGGATGCAGGATCTGGTTGAACGTGGCGAGGTACGAGGCGCTCGGAGTCGAGATCCTCGCGACGCCTCCCCCGCCTCCCCAGCTTCCCTGCGCACCGCCGGACTCATAGAACTGCCCGTTGATCTCCATGATCACGTGGCCCACCTGTCCCGGTGTGGTGCGATCGTAGATGGTGACGTAGCGACCGGGTCCGGGTTCGATCCCCGGCGCCGAGGGCAGACTGGCCGTGTCCTGCGGCGCAGTCAGGTAGCCGCCGGCGTGCAGCACTGCGGAGACGAAGCCCGAGCAGTCATACCCCGGCTGGGGACCCCACCCCCCGTGGCCCCCACCCCAC
>DAIDJO010000017.1 GCA_027451345.1 Solirubrobacterales bacterium | reverse complement strand
GGCGGCGATGGCCGGAAGCAGCCAGGCCGGCAGCCACGAGGCGTGCGCGGCGGACCCGGTGGGCGGGGGCGCGATGGCGGCGGAGGCGGGACGGGCCGCCACCGCCTGGCCCGGCACCGCGGGCGCCGGGTCGCTGAGGGGTCCGACGGGCGCCGTGGTGGTCCGGCGCACCATCCCGTGGCCCGCGGCACGATGGGCGGAGGGCCGGGAGGCGGATGGACGCCGTGTGCGAGCGCCCGGACGCTGCGCCCGGTGCCGATGCGCGGAGGCGACGGTCCGATGCACGGCGGGAGCGGACACCCGGCGCGGGCGGCGTCCCGCGCGCGGCGCGCTCACGGTGGCCGGCGCGGTGGAGGCGCGCTCGGTGCTGGTGGAGGCCGGACGACGCCGGGAGGCCGTCCGGCGGGTGACCGCGGAGCGGGTCGCGCTGGTCGTCGTCGGCGGGCGGCGCAGGTGCACGGTCTGGGTGCGGGGCGGCCGGCGGAGGTGCACGGTGTCCGCCGCGGGCGCCGTTGTCGTCACCGCCGGGGCCACCGCGGCCGGCGGAGCGGGCGCCGGGGCCGGGAGCGTGGTGGCGGCGCCCGTCGGCGCGCCGGGGGGGCCGTCCCCGCCGTGCGAGCCGCCGCCACCATCACCGCCGTGTCCGCCGTCGCCCTTGCCATCTGCGCCCGGGGGAGGGGGCGGCGCGCTGCTCGTGCGGGTGGGCGCGGTGACCGTCGTGACGGTGGGGGCGGTGACGGTCGGGGTCGTGCGGGTCGTCGTCGTGTTCGATCCCGTCGAGGTCGACGTCGGCGTCGTCGAGGTCGAGGTCGTCGTGGTGGCCGTGCTGGTGGTCGTCGTCGACGAACCCGTGGTGACGGCGACGGTGGTGCCCGTGCCGGTGACCGAGGCGGCCGTCGCCTGATTGGCCACCCCGGCGTAGCCGGGCGCCACGAGGTATCCGGCGACGAGGGCCGCAACAGCGATCAGACCCCTGAGGAGGAGCCGCCATCCCGAGACTCCGCAGCGCATAGGAGCCGCCTACCCGCAGGAGCCCGCTCGACGCGCGGCGGGAACCGGCCGGTTGACGGCAACCGCGGGTGACGCCGCCGTCAGGCTCCGGCCAGCTCCCGCGCCCGGTGGAACACGGCGTCGAGCATCGGCTCGGTGAGACGACCGGTGAACGTGTTCTGCTGCGAGACGTGGTAGCTCCCGAGCAGCGTCACCTCGCGTCCGCCCGCGCCTTCAGCGACCACGTCCTCAACCCCGTGGCCGAACCGCGGACGGGGTCGGGGCAGCTCGAGCAGGCGGCCGGCCGCGTCCCACGCGAAGGAGCCGAGGCAGACGATCACCCGCACCCTCGCGAGCAGGGAGAGCTCGGAGCGCAGCCACGCGGCGCAGTTGTCCCGCTCCTGCGGCCGCGGCCGGTTCGCCGGCGGCGCGCAGCGAACGGCGGCGGTCACCCAGCAGTCGGACAGGCGCAGTCCGTCGTCGCGCGCCACCGACGTCGGCTGGTTGGCGAGGCCGGCCCGCCACAGCGCGGCGAACAGCCAGTCTCCCGACCGATCGCCGGTGAAGATTCGACCCGTCCGGTTGCCACCATGCGCGGCCGGAGCGAGGCCGAGCACGAGTATGCGCGCGGCGGGATCGCCGAACCCGGGCACCGGGCGGCCCCAGTACACCTGGTCGATGAAGGCGCGGCGGCGGACCTCCGCCACCTCCTCGCGCCACGCGACGAGTCGCGGACAACGCCGGCAGCGCGTGACCTCGGCCTCCAGTTGCTCGAGCGCGTCGGCCACCGGCCGGATCAGCGGCCGATCGCCTGGTAGCGAGCCTCGGTCGCCTCCTTCTGCGGGCGCCACCAGTCGGGGTTCTCCCGGTACCACGCGATGGTCGCCTCGAGCCCCGCCTCGAAGTCGCGGTAGCGCGGGCGCCACCCGAGCTCCTCGCGGAGCTTCGAGGCGTCGATCGCGTAGCGGAGATCGTGGCCGGGGCGGTCGGTGACGTGCTCGTAGTCATCCGGTTTGCACCCCATCAGGCGCAGGATGAGCTCGACCACACGACGGTTCGAGAGCTCGCCGTCGGCCCCGATCAGGTACGTCTCCCCCAGGCGGCCCCGCTCGAGGATCGCCAGCACCCCGGAGGAGTGGTCCTCCGTGTGGATCCAGTCGCGCACGTTCTCGCCGGCGCCGTAGAGCTTCGGCCGCCGGCCGTCCAGGATCTCCGTGATCTGGCGGGGGATGAACTTCTCGACGTGCTGGTAGGGGCCGTAGTTGTTCGAGCAGTTGCTGATCGTCGCCGCGACGCCGAAGCTCCGCACCCACGCGCGCACGAGGAGGTCCGACCCGGCCTTGGTGCTCGAGTACGGGCTCGACGGGTTGTACGCCGTCTCCGGCGTGAACCGGGCCGGATCGTCGAGCGCGAGGTCCCCGTAGACCTCGTCGGTCGAGATGTGGTGCAGGCGCCGGCCGTGGCGGCGGACCGCCTCGAGCACCTGGTAGGTGCCGACGAGGTTCGTCTGCACGAACGGCAGGGGAGATTCGAGCGAGTTGTCGTTGTGGGACTCCGCAGCGAAGTGGACGACGGCGTCGCACATCGCCACGGCGGCATCGAGCGCGCCCTCATCGCAGACGTCGGCCTGCACGAGGCTCACACGCTCGAGGCCCTCGACGTTGCGCCGGTCGCCGGCGTAGGTGAGCAGGTCGTAGACGACGATCTCCCACTCCGGGCGCTCGCGATGGACATGCCGGACGAAGTTCGAGCCGATGAAGCCCGCCCCGCCGGTGACGAGCAGCCTCATGTGCCCACCCGCGCGCCGAGGTAGGCGTCGAGACCGCGACGCCAGTCGGGCAGGATCGGAGCGTCCGGGCGCTCGGAGCGCAGAACGCTGTAGGCGGGGCGCCGGGCGGGACGGGGGAACGCCTCGGTCGAGCACGGCTGCACCGTCACTTCCGAGCCGGTGGCGCGCACGATCTCGCGGGCGAACTCAAACCACGAGCAGTCTCCCGCCGCCGCCAGGTGCACCAGCCCGGGGAGCCGCCGGGTGGCGGCGAGCTCGACGAGCGCCGGGGCGAGGTGGCCGGTGAAGGTCGGGCAGCCGCGCTGATCCTCCACGACGGTGAGCGGCGCCCCCTCCGCGGCAAGCCGCAGCATCGTCGCCGGAAAGCAGGGCCCCGCGGCGCCGAACAGCCATGAGGTGCGCACGACGGTGTGGGCGGCGGGTGCGGCGAGGGCGAGCGCGCGCTCGCCGAGCAGCTTCGTCGAGCCGTAGACCGAGCGCGGCCCGGTCGGGTCCGACTCGACATAGGGAGCGGTCTTCGTCCCATCGAAGACGTAATCCGTCGAGACGTGGAGGACCCAGGCGCCGACGGCGGCCGCGGCCTCCCCGAGCAGACCTGGGGCGGTCGCGTTCACCGAGGCGGCGCCGTCCGGGTAAGCCTCGGCCCCGTCGACGTTCGTGTAGGCGGCGCAGTTGATGATCGCGTCCGGACGGGCCTCCGTCACGGCCCGCCGCACCGCCTCGCGGTCACTGACGTCGAGCTGCGCCCGAGCGAGCGCCAGGACGTCATGCCCAGCGGCGCGCGCGGCCAGCTGGACGTCCGTGCCGAGCATGCCGGCGGCGCCGGTGATCAGGAGCCTCATCGATCGCCAAGCGTACTCACGAGACCACGACAGAGGCGCTGGAGCCGCGTGCCGTGAATGCTGCTCGCCGGGCGGGCCGACGTCTGGCCCAATGGACAGCGCGGACCTGCGACCATTGGCCGCAGGTCCTGGCGATTGTCCGCTTCTCGGACCTATGCTGAGCAGCCATGACCTCCGATCCGCTGCTCGACGGCTACCGCATCCCGGACGGCTCCTGTGATGAGCTGCTCGAGACTGACGGACGCCCCAGAGAGCACGTGCGGGCGCTCCTGGCGGCCCTGCGGCGCCTCGGCCCCGAGGCGCTGACCGACGCCGGGCGGCGGCGCGACGTGATCTTCATGCAGCAGGGGATCACGTTCGAGGTTTCCGGAGCGGGCGGCGAGCGCCGCGACCGACCGTTCCCGCTGGACCTCGTTCCCCGCGTCCTCACGGCCGGCGAGTGGACGGTGATCAAGCGCGGCCTGGCCCAGCGGATCCGGGCGTTGAACGCGTTCGTCGACGACGTCTACCACGGACGGGAGATCGTGCGCGCCGGCATCGTGCCGTGGTCGCTCATCGTCAGCCGCCCGAGCTTTGCCCGCCCTGTGCACGGGATTCGCGCCCCTGGCGGCGTCTACACACACGTCTCTGGATGTGACCTCGTACGCGCTGGTGACGGTAGCTGGCGGGTCCTCGAGGACAACGTCCGCACCCCATCTGGCATCTCCTACGTGCTCGAGAACCGCCTGGCGATGACCCGACTCATGCCCGAGCTGTTCGCCGGTCAGCGCGTGCGGCCGGTCGAGAACTACCCGTCGCTGCTGCTCGAGGCGCTCCAAGCGGTCGCGCCGTCACCCGACAGCGACCCGACGGTCGTGCTGTGGACGCCCGGGCCGTTGAACGGAGCCTACTTCGAACACGCCTTTCTCGCCCGCGCCATGGGCATCGAGCTCGTCGAGGCGTCCGATCTCGTCGTACGCGACTCGGTCTGTTACATGCGGACGACCGGCGGGCTGCGGCGGGTGCACACGATCTACCGGCGGCTCGACGACGACTTCATCGACCCACTTGAGTTCCGCCCGGATTCGGTGCTCGGGGTGCCCGGTCTGGTGCGTGCCTACCGCGCCGGGACGGTGGCGATCGCCAACGCCATCGGCACCGGCGTGGCCGACGATAAGGCGATCTATCACTACGTACCGGAGATGGTGCGTTTCTACCTCAGCGAGGAGCCGATCCTCGAGAACGTCCCGACCTATCTGCTGAGCGACGAGACGGTTCGCCGCTGGATCCTCGGCCGCCTCCACGAGGTGGTCGTCAAACCGACGTCCGAGTCCGGCGGCAAGGGGGTGTTCATCGGACCCCAGGCGAGCGCGGAGGAGCGCGCGGACGAAGCCCGTCTGATCGAAGCCCATCCGGAGCTCTACATCGCCCAGGAGCTCGTGCACCTGTCGACCGCCCCGACCGAAACCGGTGACGGCCGGCTCGCGCCGCGCCACGTCGACCTCCGCCCGTTCGCCGTGTTCGGCGAACAGATCCGGATCGTCCCCGGCGGCCTGACGCGGGTCGCCCTGCGGGAGGGCTCGATGATCGTCAACTCCTCCCAGGGCGGAGGCTCCAAGGATACCTGGGTACTGGCCGACGGTGATCTCCTCGAGGGGCTGCCGCCCGGCCTCGCGGCCCGGGAGCCCCCCCGGCTGCCCGACGTTCGCTACGGCGGCTGGCACGGGCAGGCGCAGCAGCAGCAGCAGCAGGCGGCGATCTAGATGCTCGCGCGGATCGCCCAGGAGCTGTTTTGGCTCGGCCGGGACCTGACCCGCGCCGAGCACACCGCGCGCATGCTCGACGGCGCGTTCCACGCCGACGTCGCCGGCGGAGCCGGCGGAGCAGGCGGAGCCGGCGGACAGTCCGGGATCGCGCTCAGTTGGAACGGCGTCCTCGCCGTGATCGGGGCAAAGCCCCCGGCTCCCGGCGAGGACGCGACCGACGCCGCCACGGGGGCGGGAGGGTCCGGGCCGGCCGGGGGCGGTCCGGACCGTCTCCTCGGCCGCCGCGAGATCGCGCCCCTGCTCGCCCTCGACACGGAGAGCCCAGCGTCGGTCGTCTCGTGTGTGTACCGCGCGAGAGAGCGGGCGCGAACCCTGCGGGACGTGATCTCGACCGAGATGTGGGAGGCGCTCAACGCCTTCTACCTCTCCCTCGGGCGCTACGACCTCGAGGCGGCGCTGGCGACCGGGCCGTACTCGGTCTACCAGGAGGTCAAGGAGCGCTGCGCGCTGTTCTGGGGCCTGCTCGACAAGACGATGCTGCGTGACGAAGCCTGCTCCTTCCTGGAAGCGGGTGGCCGCATCGAGGAGGCGGACATGGTGCTGCGGATGCTGCGGGTGGCCAGCCCCGGCGGAGACCCCGGCATCGCCGAGCAGCCGCTCCAGGACCACGAGGCCGAGGCAATGGCGCTCCTGCAAGCGGTCGGCGGCTTCCAGGCGTTCCGGCGTCACCTGCGGCGGGTGCCGACGCTCTCCACCGTCGGGCGCTTCCTGCTCTATGAGAGCCAATACCCGGGCTCGGTGCTCGCGTCGCTGACCGAGCTGCGCGAGGCCCTCGAGACGGCCGACCCGCTGCCCCGCTCGGCGCCGCCGGTGCTTCGACTCGGACGCCTGATCGCCGACCTCGAGCTGCATCAGCGCACGGTGCTGGCATCCGAAACGCTCGTCGAGCAGCTGGCCCGTGTCCAGAACGAGCTGGAGGTGATCGATCGCGAGATCGATGAGCGCTACTTTGCCGTGGCGGCGTTGGCGACGGTCCATTCGGGCATCTGAGCCAATGCGTGATCAACCGACCCCCGACCTTGCCCAGATGCACTTCGCGATCCGCTACGTGACCCGGTACCGCTACGACGGCGACGTGGTCGACAACATCAATGCCCTGCGCATCCGGCCCGCGACGAGCGGCCGCCAGCAGGTGGATCACTTCACCGTGCGGCTGAGCCCGGAGGTACGCCAGCACCGCCACGAGGACTACTTCGGCACCGACGTGATCGAATTCGAGGTCACGCGCTCCCACCGGGAGCTGATCATCGACGCGAGCGCGCACGTTCGAACCGAACCCCAGCCCGATCCCCCCAGTGGGACGTGGGAGGGGCTCGCCGTGCCTGGCTACCGCGAGGCGGGCGGCGAGTACCTGATGCAGACCGACACGGCGGCTGGCCATCCGCTGCTGGCCGAGCTCGAGGCCGAGTTGGCCGACGCTCGCACCCCGCTTGAGGCGGTCCTGCGCACGTCCGAGGTCATTCCCGACCGGCTCGAATACCGCAAGGGGGCCACCTACGTCGACTCGACGCTCGGTGACGTGCTCGATGTGCGGGCCGGCGTGTGCCAGGACTTTGTCCACCTGGGCCTCAACCTGCTGCGCTCCCGCGGCATCGCTGCCCGCTACGTGTCGGGCTACCTGTACACGCGCGCCGAGCCGCTGGGCGAGGCCGGAGATCGGGCCGCCTCGGTCGAGGTCGACACCCACGCCTGGATCGAGGCCCTGCTGCCGAACGCCGGGGGCGAGCCGCGCTGGGTCAGCATCGACCCGACCAATCGCGGCCTGGTCGGCGAGTGCCACGTGAAGATCGGCCATGGACGGCACTACGCCGACGTCCCGCCGATCAAGGGCGTCTATCGGGGCAGCGCGGAATCGGCGCTCGAGGCGAGCGTGACGATGACGCGCATCGAGCCCGTCGGGTAGCTCAGAGAGGGAAGCTCGTGCCGGTCAGCCGCTCGCTGACCTCCCAGAGGCGGCGGGCGAGCTCCGGATCCTGAGCGCGGGCGGAGCGCCCGACGAGACGGGGCGCGCCGCGGATCTCACGCCATCCGCCCGGACCCGCGTAGCTGCCGCCCGGGAGGTCGGCCACGGCGGCGTAGAGGGTGGGCAGCGCGCCGGCGCTCTCGCTCTGGGCGAAGATCGAGCTGCTGACCCCGCCGAGCGAGTCCCAGAGGCGGCTGCCGGAGTGCGACTGCAGGTTGGTCGCGGCGTAGCCGGGGTGCGCGGCCATGGACAGAACCGGTGAGTTGGTCGCGGTGAGGCAGCGCTGGAGCTCGGCGGCGAAGAGCAGGTTGGCGAGCTTCGAATCGCCGTACGCCTGCCAGCGTCGGTACCGACGCCGCTCCCAGCCCAGGTCATCAAGGTCGATCCGCCCGAGCCGGTGCGCCGTCGAGGAGACGGTCACGACCCGACCCGTGACGTGCGGGAGCAGCAGGTTGGTCAGCGCGAAGTGCCCGAGGTGGTTGGTCCCGAACTGCAGCTCGAAGCCGTCGGCGGTGCGGCTCAACGGCGGGATCATCACCCCCGCGTTGTTGATCAGCAGGTGGATCTCGCCCTCCCACGCGGCGGCGAAGGCCCGCACCGAGGCGAGATCGGCGAGGTCGAGCTCGCGCACCTCGGTTTTGCCGGCGATGTCCGCGGCCGCCGCACGCCCCCGGTCGAGGCTGCGGACGGCGAGGGTCACCTGGGCACCCGCGGCGGCGAGCGCGCGGGCGGCGGCGCGGCCGATCCCGCTGTTGGCCCCGGTGATGATCACCCGGCGGCCCGGGAGGTCCGGCACATCGGCGGTGGAGAAGTTGGGCATGGAACACATCCTCTCGCAACAATGACGCAATGGCGATGTTTCCCGATTCCCATCAGGACCTGCTCGACGCGCCGATCGCCTCACTGACGACGATCGGCGGCGACGGGTTCCCGCAGTCCACGCTCATCTGGTTCCTGCACGACGGGGGCGAGCTCCGACTGTCGCTCAACACCTCGCGCCTGAAGACCAGGAACCTGCTGAGACGCCCGCAGGTCAGCCTGCTGATCGTCGACCCGGCCGACCCGATGCGCTACCTCGAGGTTCGGGGGATGGCACGGGCGCAGCCCGACCCCGACCGGGCGTTCGCCCAGCGGGTCGGCGCGAAGTACGGCGCGGACCTGACGGCCTACGACGCGCCGGGCGACGAGCGGCTCGTCGTGACGATCGAGCCGGTGAACGTGTACGCCGTCGACATGCACCACTGATCCGGCCGTCGAGACCGAGCCCCGCGTTCCCGCCGCATGAGCCTGCGACTCTCCAGCCTGCGCCGATTCGCCGCCGACCCGCTCCTCCCCAGCGCGCCGCTGCGCGGCGAGGACCAGCGCGAGCATCCGGTCGTGGAGCTCCTCCGGCGCCGGCGCGAGCACGGCTCCCGGCCCGGGGCGCGCGAGGACGGCCGGCGCGTCGCGCTCGTCATCGAGGGCGGGGGGATGCGCGGCATCGTCTCGGCGGGGATGGCCGCCGCGCTCGAGCAGCTCGGGTTCACCGACGCGTTCGACGAGGTCCACGGCGCGTCGGCCGGCGCGTTCAACGCCGCGTTCCTGCTCGCCGGCCAGGCCTCCTATCTGACCGGCCTCTACCAGCACGGGTTCGGCAACCCGGCGTTCGTGAGCCTGCGCCGGGTGCTGCGCGGGGAGTCGCTGTTCAACATGGACTACGTCGTCAACGAGGTGTGGCGGACGCAGCGGCCGCTGCGGACCGACCGCATCCTGGGGAGCGCGATCGCGCTCCACTGCACGGCGACCGATGTCGATACCGCCCAGATCGTCGACCTCGCGGACCTGCGCGACGACGCCGAGATCCGGGCCGCGATGCTCGCCTCCGCGAGGCTGCCGTGGCTGGCCGGAGGGCCCGTGAGCTTCCGAGGCCACCGGCTCTTCGACGCGACGCTGGCGGAATCGATCCCGGTGCACGTGTCGCGGCGGACCGCGACCGACCTGCTCGTGCTGCAGACGCGCCCGCACGGGATCGCCCACACCCCGCTCTCAAGCGGGGTGGCCAGCCTCACCGACCGCTACCTCATGCGGTTCAACCCCGCGCTCGTCGAGCTGCGGCTCTCGCGCTCGGCCCGCTACGACGCGCTCACGGCGGAGCTCGCCCGGGCGGCGCGCGATCCCGACGCGCGCCCGCGGGTGGCGGTCATCCGACCCCCGGCGGGGGCCCCGCTGATCGGGCAGATGGAGAACCGGGCCGCGGCCATGGCCGCGGCCGCCGGCCACGGCTTCCGCGCCGCCTGGATGGCGCTCGAGGGCGCCGACCCGGAGGTGGTGAGCGTTCCCCGAGCGTTCCACTGACCGCACGCCGCCGGCCAGCGGGCCGAGCGGCGTCCCGACCGGCGTCGGGCCCTCCGCCGCGCTGTAACGGGCGTCACCCGCGGGGGTACAGGAACCATGCCGTCGTTTCGCCGCCGAACGAGCACCGAGTCTCCGATGCGCGATCGCATGCGGGACGCCGCTGTCGAGGCGGCCCGGGAGAGCCAGCAGCGCATCATCGACGCCGCCCGCGACGTGGCCGAGCAGGCGCCGGAGCGAGCCCATCAGCTGCGCGTCGCGGTCGAGCGGCTCGATGTCCGCTGGGCCCGCTCGGCACCGGCGACCTGGATCCGCGAGCGCTTCATGCAGTTCGTCATGAACCCGATCCTCGACCACTACGCGGCGCGGCGCGCATCCGGCTTCGAGAAGCTCGCGCACCTGAAGGGGCCCGTGATCCTCGTGGCCAACCACGCCAGCCACATGGACACCCCGATCATCCTCTCCGCGCTGCCGCGCCGGCTGCGCAAGCGCACGGCGGTGGCGGCGGCGGCCGATTACTTCTACCGCTACCGGATCACCGCCTGGCTCGCGTCGCTGCTCTTCAACACCGTGCCGGTCGATCGGCGGGGCGGTGGCGGCGGGACGAAGGGCGCGAGCCACCTCGACCGGCTGCTCGACGAGGGCTGGAACCTGCTCCTCTATCCCGAGGGCAGCCGCAAGCATCACGGCAACGGCACCGGGCGCGTCCGGCGGGGCGCCGCCGTCCTCGCCTCCCACCACAACCTCTCGATCGTCCCCATCCGGGTCACCGGCACCGCCGCGGCGATGCCGCCCGGCGCGGTCTGGCCCAAGCGCCTGCGCGGCCGGCTCTTCTCTCGGCGCCACCGGGTCGAGGTGACGTTCGGGGACCCGATCCCGCCGCAGGCGGACACGGCGGCGCTGATCGAGCGCGTGCAGGAGTTCTTCGAGGGCGGCACGCCGGCGCTCTCCCCCTACCACCGCCGCCGGATCACCGGCGGCGACTCGGAGTCGGACTAGCCTCGAGCGGTCGCGCGCCCGGAGCGACTACACCTCATCGTCCTCGTCGAGCCATCCGACGGAGCGCTCGACCGCCTTGCACCACTTGCGATAGCCGCGGTCGCGGCGATCGGGCTCCATGTTCGGGAGCCACTGCGCGGCGATATGCCAGTTGGCCCGGAGCTCCTCGCGGCTCTCCCAGAAGCCGACCGCGAGACCGGCGGCGTAGGCCGCGCCGAGGGAGACATTCTCGGCGACGATCGGGCGCACGACGCCGACGTTCAGCACGTCGGCGAGGAACTGCATCAGGAGGTTGTTCGCCGTCATCCCACCGTCGACGCGCAGCGTGCTGAGCTCGATGCCCGCGTCCGAGGTCATCGCGTCGAGCACCTCCCGGGTTTGCCAGGCGGTGGCCTCGAGCACGGCGCGCGCCAGGTGAGCCTTCGTGATGTAGCCCGTCAGGCCGGTGATCACGCCGCGGGCGTCGCTTCGCCAGTGGGGCGCGTACAGGCCCGAGAAGGCGGGCACGAAATAGCAGCCGCCACTGTCCTCGACGGTCCGGGCGAGCGTCTCGATCTCCGGCGCGGAGCCGATCAGTTCGAGGTTGTCCCGAACCCACTGGACCAGCGAGCCGGTGACCGCGATCGAGCCCTCGAGCGCGTACGTCGGCGCCTCATCGCCGACCCGCGCGCAGACGGTGGTGAGCAGTCCGCGCTCGGATCGGACCGGCCGCTGACCGGTGTTGAGCAGCATGAAGCTTCCGGTCCCGTAGGTGCACTTGGCATCGCCGACGTCGAAGCAGGTCTGACCGAACAGGGCCGCCTGCTGGTCGCCCAGCGCGGCGGCGATGGGAACCCCCGCGAGCTCCCCGCGAGCCTCGCCGTAGACCTCGGCGGAGGGGCGGATCTCGGGGAGCATCCCGGGTGGGACACCGAGCAACTCGACCAGCTCGTCATCCCAGGCCAGCGTGTGGAGATTCATCAGCAGCGTGCGGCTGGCGTTCGTCACGTCGGTCAGATGCCGGCCGGTCATGCGCCAGATCAGCCAGGAATCCATCGTGCCGAACAGCAGATCGCCCGCAGCCGCCCGCTCCCGCAGCCCGGGAACGTTGTCCAGCAGCCAGCGGAGCTTTGGCCCGGAGAAGTAGCTCGCGAGCGGAAGTCCCGAGAGCTCGCGCGTCCGGTCCGCTCCGGGGCTCGCAGCGAGCTGACGCAGGAGCCCCTCCGTACGCGTGTCCTGCCAGTTGATCGCCTGGTGCACCGGCCGCCCGCTCTCGCGCTCCCAGACGATCGTCGTCTCCCGCTGGTTGGCGATCCCGAGCGCGGCCAGGTCACGCGGTTGCAGACCCGCGTCGTGCAGCGCCTGGTGGACCACCTGCTGAACGTTTGACCAGATCTCCTCGGGATCGTGCTCGACCCACCCCGGTCGCGGATGGATGTGGCGGTGCTCCTTCTGCGCCACCGAGACGATGCGGCCGGCATGATCGAACACCAGGCAGCGTGACGAGGCGGTGCCCTGGTCGACGCCGGCGACGTAGCGTTACCTCATCGGCCTACCACGGGATCGCGCCCAGCTCATGCGACACGGCACGGGCGTGCTCGCGGACGTGGGTCAGGAGCTCTGGCCGCGGCGCTCCTGACGTGAACAGTCGCTGCGGAGCGCCGAAGATGCCCATGGCACCCGCCGTCCTGCCGGTGCGGTCGGTGATCGGCGCCCCGATCGAGGCCCGCAGCGGGTCGAGCTCGCCCGCCTCAGCCGCCCAGCCCCGCTCGCGCACACGCTCGAGCTCGCGCCGCAGCCGATCCGGATCGGTGATCGTCATCTCGGTGTAGCGCGGCATTCCGGCCTCGATCAGCTCCTCGGCGACGTGGGGATGGGAGGCGAGCAGCACCTTACCGAGCGCGGTTGCATGTGCGGGCAGCAGCGTGCCGACGTCCAGGGTCTGCAGGCTGTCGTCCGGCCGGAAGACGTGGTGCACGATCAGCACACGGCCCTCGTGCAGCGTGCCCAGCCGCACCTCCTCCTGCGTCCTGGCCGCGAGCGAGTCCGACCAGTTGAGCGCACGCGTGCGCAGCTCGTTTCCGTCGAGGTAGGACGAGCCCATGTGCAGGAGCGCCGCCCCCAGTCGGTACTTGCCCGTCTGGGGGTCCTGCTCGACGAAGCCGACGTGCTGGAGCGTGCGCAGGATCCCGTGAACGGTGCCCTTCGGCAGTCGGAGCTCATCGGAGAGATCGACGACGCCGAGCTGCCGCGAGCGCCCCGACAGGAGCCGAAGGATCGCGGCGGCACGCTCGATGGACTGAATCCTCCCCGGCACGTCCCGTGAGATCTTCGCGGAAGACGCCGTCAGATGCGAACGATGTTGCGAACCAGCCTCGGCCTGCACGAACTGAGTTTGACAATGTCGTACTCGGGTATTAGCTTGGCCGTCGTGAGCGGCGCGGTGACGCCGTCTCGCCCGAGGAGAGCCGGAGTCAGCCCACCCGTGCGGGCACGGTGGTGGCTGACCCCTGCCGCCCCGGCGGCGAGATGCCCTCCGCGACTCCGCTGGATATCGGTCAACCGTCGAAGGAGGTCGTGTGGCAACCGTAAGCGCAGCCGGGAGTCGACCCGCCCCGGCATGGCGGAAGGGGATCATCGGCGAACTCTGGGCCGAGTTCTTCGGCTGCCTCATCCTGATTTCGTTCGGCGACGGCGTGGTCGCCATGCTCTGGGCGCTGACGGGCTCGGGCCGCAGCTCTGCGGGCCCCCTGCAGTCGTCCGGGGACTGGCTGCTCATCACCTGGGGCTGGGCTCTGGCCGTCACCTTCGCCGTCTATGTGTGCGGCGGCATCAGCGGCGCCCACATCAACCCGGCTGTCACCTTCGGGGCGGCGATTCGCAAGCAGATCGAGTGGCGCAAGGTGCCCAGCTACTGGGCGGCCCAGGTGCTGGGCTGCTTCGTGGGTGCCGGACTCGTGTTCCTGGTCTACAACAACGCGATCAACCACTTCGACCAGGTGCACCACATCGTCAAGGGCACCGCGGCGTCGGTCGCCACCTACAGCACGTTCGCCACCTTCCCGGCGCCGTACTTCCACAACGTGCTCGGGCCGCTCGTCGACCAGATCATCGGCACCTTCTTCCTGGTGCTCTTCGTGTGGGCGATCGGCGACGAGTTCAACCTGCCGGTCGCCGGCAACATGGCGCCGTTCATCGTCGGCATGATCGTGATGGCGGTGGGCATCTCGTTCGGAGCCAACGCCGGGTACGCGATCAACCCCGCGCGCGACTTCGGTCCGCGCATGTTCGCCCTGATCGCCGGCTGGGGCAAGGTGGCGTTCCCGGGGGACTACGGGAACATCAACGACTACTTCTGGATACCGATCGTCGGCCCGCTGATCGGTGGCGCCCTCGCCTCGGTGGTCTATGACTTCGGCATCCGAGACTTCCTGATCGCGCGACTCGGCGAGAAGCCGGGGGTCCGCGGCTCGGGGGAGAACCCGGAGGACCTGCCGTTCCAGCCGGAGGCGTAGAGGACCGGACCCATCCCATGAGGGGCGGCGGGACGATGCCCCGCCGCCCGTTGGGAGCCCGTGCTCGACACATTCGACGGAGGGAAGAGGGATGAAGAAGCTCATCAATGCGCCGGACCAGGTCGTGGCCGACGCTCTGCGCGGGATCCAGGCCGCGCACGGGGACCGTCTCCGCGTGAGCCTGGACCCGTACCTGCTGGTCCGAGCCGACGCGCCGGTCCGTGGAAAGGTTGGGCTCGTCTCGGGCGGTGGCTCGGGTCACGAGCCGATGCATGGAGGGTATGTCGGCCGCGGGATGCTCGACGCCGCGTGCCCGGGCGAGGTCTTCACCTCCCCGACGCCCGATCAGATGCTCGCCGCGACCAAGGCGGTCGACGGCGGCGCCGGCGTCGTGCACATCGTCAAGAACTACACGGGCGACGTGCTCAATTTCGAGATGGCGGCCGACCTCGCCGGCGGCGAGGGGATCGAGGTGGCGACCGTCCTCACCAACGACGACGTGGCCGTCGAGGACTCCCTCTACACGGCCGGGCGCCGTGGCGTGGGCGTGACCGTGCTCGTCGAGAAGATCGCCGGCGCCGCCGCCGAGGCGGGCCGCTCACTGCAGGAGGTGGCGGAGATCGGCCGGCGCGTCAACGCCCAGGGCCGCTCGATGGGCATGGCTCTCACGCCCTGCGTCACGCCCGCCTCGGGGCGGCCGAGCTTCGAGCTCGCCGAGGACGAGGTGGAGATCGGCATCGGGATCCACGGGGAACCCGGACGCTTTCGTGAGCAGGCTGGACCGGCCTCGCAGGTGGCCGAGCGGCTGATGACGCCGATCCTCGAGGATCTGCCATTCCGCTCCGGCGATCGCGTGCTGGCCTTCGTCAACGGCATGGGCGGCACACCGCTGCTCGAGCTCTACGTCGTCTACGCCGAGGTGGCGAGGATCGCCGCGGCGCACGGCCTGAGGATCGAGCGCAACCTGATCGGCAACTACATCACCTCACTGGAGATGCAGGGCTGCTCGATCACGCTGCTCAAGCTCGATGACGAGCTCGAGCGGTACTGGGACGCGCCCGTCGACACGCCGGCCCTGCGCTGGGGAGCATGAGCGTGGCGATCGACCAGGCCGGGGTGCGACGCTGGATGGACCTGTTCGCGCAGGCCATGTCCGAGCACCGCCAGGAGCTGGTGGCGCTCGACACCGCGATCGGCGACGGCGACCACGGCACCAACATGGATCGGGGCATGCGGAAGGCGATCGAGAAGCTGCACGCGGACGCCCCGCCGGACCCCGGCGCGCTGCTGAAGGCGGTGGCGATGACGCTGATCTCGACCGTCGGCGGCGCGGCCGGGCCGCTGTACGGCACGCTGTTCCTGCATCTCGGGGCCGGCCTGACGGATCGAGACGCCATCGACCTCGCCGCCTATTCGGCGGCCTGGCGACGCGCCGTTGACGCCGTCCAGGCGCGCGGCAGCGCGCGGGCGGGCGACAAGACGATGGTGGACGCGCTGCTGCCGGCGGTCGATGCGCTGGAGCGGTCCGAGAGCCTCGAGGCCGGCCTGGCGGCGGCAGCCGAGGCCGCGCGCGAGGGGATGCTCGCCACCATCCCGCTGGTGGCACGCCGGGGCCGCGCCAGCTATCTGGGGGAGCGGAGCGCGGGCCATCAGGATCCGGGCGCCACCTCCACCTACTACCTGTTCGAGAGCGCCGCCGAAGCGCTCGCAAGCTGAAATCTCAGGAACCGAAAGGACACCGACATGGCCAAGTACGTGGCAGCACTCGACCAGGGGACCACCAGCTCGCGCGCGATGATCTTCGATCACTCCGGGCGCGTCGTCGCGGTGGCGCAGAAGGAGCACGAGCAGATCTATCCCAAGCCGGGCTGGGTGGAGCACGACCCCAAGGAGATCTGGGCTCGCTCGCAGGAGGTGATCGACGAGGCCATGGAGCGGGCCGGGGCGTCCACGGATGACATCGCGGCGCTCGGCATCACCAACCAACGCGAGACCGCGGTGGTCTGGGACCGCACCACCGGCGAGCCCGTGTACAACGCGGTCGTCTGGCAGGACACGCGCACCGACAAGATCGTCGATGAGCTCAGCCGCTCCGGCGGTCAGGATCGCTTCCGCGACAAGGCGGGCCTCCCGCTCGCCACGTACTTCTCCGGTCCGAAGGTCCGCTGGATCCTGGAGAACGTGGAGGGCGCTCAAGCCCGGGCCGAGGCGGGAGACCTCGTGTTCGGCAACATCGACTCGTGGCTGATCTGGAACCTGACCGGTGGCACCGACGGCGGCCTGCACATGACCGACGTGACGAACGCGAGCCGGACGCTCCTGATGGACCTGCGCTCCCTCTCCTGGGACAACGCGACGGCGAGCACCATCGGTGTGCCGACCTCGATGCTCCCGGAGATCCGTTCGTCCAGCGAGGTGTACGGCGAGGTCCGGACCGGCGCCCTGGCCGGTGTGGCGATCGCCGGAGACCTCGGTGATCAGCAGGCGGCGACCTTCGGTCAAACCTGCTTCGCCGTCGGCGAGGCCAAGAACACGTACGGCACGGGCAACTTCATGCTGATCAACACCGGCCATGAGCTCGTCCACTCCAAGTCGGGGCTGCTCACCACCGTCTGCTATCGCGTCGGCGATCAGCAGCCCGTCTACGCGCTCGAGGGCTCGATCGCGATCACCGGGGCGCTCGTGCAGTGGCTGCGCGACAACCTCAAGATGATCAAGGCGGCGCCCGAGGTCGAGGAACTGGCGGCCACCGTCGAGGACAACGGCGGGCTGTACATCGTTCCGGCCTTCTCGGGGCTCTACGCGCCGTACTGGAAGTCCGATGCCCGTGGCGTCTTCGCCGGTCTCACCCGGTACGTCAACGCCGGTCACATCGCGCGGGCGACCCTGGAGGCGACCGCGTACCAATCCGCGGAGATCGTCGAAGCGATGCGCACCGATTCCGGCGTCGAGCTCGATTCGCTGAAGGTCGATGGCGGCATGGTCGCCAACGACATGCTGATGCAGTTCCAGGCGGACATCCTCGGGGTCCCCGTGATCCGGCCCGAGGTGGCCGAGACCACCGCGCTTGGCGCCGCCTACGCGGCCGGGCTGGCCACCGGCTTCTGGGACAACCAGGAGGATCTGCGGGAGAACTGGGCGGAGGACAAGCGCTGGCAGCCGCAGCTGGACGACGAGGCCCGCCGGCGCAACATGCACTACTGGAAGAAGGCGGTGACGCGAACCTTCGACTGGATCGAATAGGGCCGCAACGGCGCAACCCCAGGCGACTTCGGCTGTACGCTCACGGCATGCTCTCCCTCACCACCGAGGTGCTCGTCATCGGTGGTGGCGCCACCGGCGCGGGAGTCGCCTGGGACGCGTCACTGCGCGGACTCGGCGTGATCCTCGTCGACCGCCTCGACCTGGCGGAGGGGACCAGCGGACGCTTCCACGGTCTCCTGCATTCGGGTGGCCGCTACGTGGTCAAGGATGCGCCGGCGGCTCGTGAGTGCATCGCCGAGAATCGGATCCTGCGCCGCGTCGCGGCCGACTGCATCGAGGACACCGGCGGCCTGTTCGTGACCACTCCCTGGGACGATCCCGCCTATGCGGACCGCTTCGCCGCCGCCTGCCGCGAGACCGGGGTCGACTGCGAGGAGATCACGGTGGCGCAGGCGCGGCGCGACGAGCCGCGCCTGCACCCCGAGATCTCACGGGCGTTCCGCGTGCCCGACGCGAACATGGACATCTGGAAGACGGTCTGGGCGATGGCCCACGGCGCCCAGCAGTGCGGCGCCCGCATCCTGCCCTACCACGAGGTGACCGCGATCCGGCGTGACGGTGACCGTGTCACGGGCGCCCGGGTGCGCGACGTTCGGGCCGGCGAGGATCTCACCATCGAGGCGCAGGTCACGGTCAACGCCTCGGGCGCGTGGGCCGGGCAGATCGCGGCGATGGCGGGCATCGACGGCGTGCGCGTGTTTCCCGGGCGGGGAATCATGATCGCGATGAACCATCGGCTGGTGAACACGGTGATCAACCGCTGCCAGATGCCGACGGACGGAGACATCCTCGTCCCGATCCGCACCGTGTCGGTGATCGGCACCACCGACGTGCACACTGACGATCCCGACGATCACACGGTCCTCGAGTCAGAGGTCGACAGGATGCTCGACGACGGCGAGAAGCTGGTCCCGGGCTTCCGGCAGGCCCGTGCCCTGCGCGTGTGGACCGGCGTGCGGCCGCTGTTCGAGGACGCCAAGGCCGCCGGGACCGATACGCGCGACGTCACCCGCGCACACGCGCTGCTCGACCACCGCCAGCGCGACGGCGTCGAGGGGTTCGTGACGATCACCGGCGGCAAGGTCACCACCTTCCGGCTGATGGCCGAGGAGACCGTGGACGCCGTCTGCGACCTCCTGGGCCGGGACACCCCCGGCAGCACCGCCGAGCAGCCGCTGCCCGGATCCGAGAGCGGCGCCAACTACCGGCTGGGCGAGCGCCTCGCGCGCAAGGACGAACGGCTGCGCCAGGAGCAGACCATCTGCGAGTGCGAACTGGTTCCGCGAAGCAGGCTCGAGCATGCGTTGGCGGAGACGGGCTCCCGCAACCTCGACGACATCCGCAGGCGGTTGCGGCTGGGGATGGGACCCTGCCAGGGCGGCTTCTGCATCTACCGAACGGTCGGGATCATGCACGCCGCGGGCGGCATCGACGCCGCGAGCGCCGACGCCTCGCTCCTCGACTTCCTGCAGGAGCGCTGGAAGGGCGTGTGGCCGATCCTCTACGGCGACCAGCTGCGTCAGATGCGCTTTGATGAATGGGTCTTTCAGGGAGTGCTCGACGTCGGGCATCTGCCGGAGGCTCCGGCGTGAGACGCCGAGATCACGACGTCGTCGTGATCGGCGCCGGCACCGCCGGCATGGTCGCGGGTGCTCGACTGGCGGAGGCCGGCGCCGACGTCTGCGTGATCGCCAAGGGCGTGGGATCGACGCACCTCGCGCCCGGCACGATCGACGTGCTCGGCTATGCGCCGGGGCGCGTCGAGTCTCCAGCCGATGCGCTCACGTCCCTGGCCGCCGACCATCCCTACGCGCTGATCGGCTCGGCCGCCGTCGCCGACGCCGTCGACTGGTTCACCGCCACCGCCACCGCCGCCGCCGGAGCGTTCCCGGGATACGCGTACGTGGGCAGCCTCGAGCGCAACCTGCTGCTGCCCACGGCGGTCGGCGCGCTGAAGCCGTCGGCGCTCGTACCGGAGACGTTCGTCGCGGGCGACGCGCGCCAGCTCGATGGGCTCACCGTTGTGGGCACGCCGCTGCTGCGCGACTTCCACGCGAGCCTCTGCGCAGACAACCTGCGTGCGGCGGGCCTCAGGACGACCACCGTCAGCCTCGAGGTCGAGCTCGATCGCGTCGACGCGAACGCGCTCGGATTCGCGCGCCGCTTCGACGACCCCCGCTGGCGCGCCGCCTTCAGCGCTCGCCTGGCGCCGCTCCTCACGGGCGCCGGTCCCGTCGGCCTGCCCGCGGTGCTCGGCCTGCGCGACCCGCATGCGGTGCTCACCGACCTTCAGGCACAACTCGGCCGCCGCGTCTTCGAGATCCCGACGCTGCCGCCATCGGTTCCCGGGATGCGCCTGTTCGAGATCCTCCACCATGCCCTGCGCCGCGCCGGTGGCCGGCTCGTCATCGGCGCCGGAGTCGTATCGCATCGCCGGGAGGGCGATCGGGTCGCCGAGGTGCAGACGGCCACCGCCGGATCGAACACGACCTATGCGGCCGACGCCTTCGTGCTGGCCTCCGGCGGCTTTCACTCCGGTGCGATCACCCTCGACTCGCACTGGCAGGCGCATGAGCAGGTCCTCGGGCTGACGCTCACCGGGGTGCCCGACGCCGGAGCGCCACGATTTGTGCCGTCGTACTTCGCCGAACAGCCGCTGTCACGCGCCGGGGTCGCGGTCGGACCCGACCTGCGCGCGACAGGCGTGTCCAACGTCGTGGTGGCGGGGGCGTCCCTCCCTGGGTCCGCCTCCTGGCGGGAGGCCTCGGGCGAGGGCATCGCGCTGGCCAGCGGCTACCGAGCGGCGGAGGTCACGGCCACCGCACTGGGAGCGGGAGCGATCGCATGAGCGACCTGTTCGAGATCGAGTTGCTGCGGGGGACACTCGACCACTGCGTCAAGTGCACGATCTGCGAGACAGCCTGCCCGGTCTCCAACGCGAGCCCCCTGTTCCCGGGACCCAAGTACGCCGGGCCGCAGTCCGAGCGCTACCGGGTGAGCGACGAAGCGGCCGTCGACGCCTCGGTGGACTACTGCTCCGGCTGTGGGATCTGCTCTCAGGTCTGCCCCCAGGGAGTGAAGATCGCCGAGATCAACGCGCAGGCGCGCCACAGGCTCAAGCGCCAGCGGGGCATCCCGCTGCGCGACCGCATCATCACCCGCCCCACCTGGTTGGGACGTGCGGGTACGCCGGTGGCGCCGCTGGCGAACTGGACGCTCGGGTTCCGTCCTCTGCGCGTGCTGGCTGAACGAACGCTGGGCGTCCACCGCGACGCGCCCGCGCCGCGCTTTGCCGGCCGCCGCTTCTCGCGCTGGGCGCGGGCCCACACGAGCCCCGCCGCACCGCGCAAGGTCATCTACTTCCACGGCTGCGGCACCGAGTACTACGAGCCGTGGGAGGGCGAGCGCGTCGTCGCCGTGCTCGAACACAACGGCTTTGAGGTGGTGGTGCCGGAGCAGGATTGTTGCGGCCTGCCCCTGCAGTCCAGCGGCCTGTTCGAGGATGCCCGCCGCAGCGTGCGGCGGCTCGCCCACTCCCTCGCGTCGCAGTTGGCCGACGAGCGCACGATCATCGTCGGGAACGCCACCAGCTGCACCCTGATGCTCAAACGCGAGGCGCGTGAGATCCTCGGGCTCGAGGACGACCCCGAGCTGCGGCGCGTGGCGGAACGCACGTACGACATCTGCGAGCTGCTGCTCGAGCTGCACCAGCGCGGCGAGCTGCGCACCGACTTCAGGCCGATTCCGGAGCGGATCGCCTACCACGCCCCGTGCCAGCAGCAGGGCCACTGGATCGGCAAGCCGGCGCTCGAACTGCTGTCGCTGATCCCGGAGCTTGAGGTGCGGGAGATGCACGCCCGCTGCTGCGGGATCGCCGGCACCTACGGACTGAAGGCCGAGAAGTACGAGATCGCGATGGCGGTCGGCCGCAGCCTGTTTGAGCAGGTCGAGGCCTCCGGCGCAGCCGAGGTCGCATGCGACAGCGAGACCTGCCGCTGGCAGATCACGCACGGCACGCACCTGCCCTCGGTGCACCCGATCGACTACCTGTACCGGGCCTACGGGCTCGACCATGGCTAGTAGGAGCCGGCGGGGGGCGTGGTAGGAATCGTCGTCGTCTCGCACAGCGAGGCGGTGGCTCGCGGCGTGGTCGCGCTGGCTCGCGAGATGTCGCCCCCCGAGCTCGCGCTGGAGGCCGCCGGAGGCATCGGCGAGGAGGGGGTCCTCGGCACCAGCGCGGAGCTCGTGCGACTGGCGATCCAACGCGCGATGTCAGCCGACGGCGTGCTGGTGCTGATGGATCTCGGCAGCGCGCTGATGAGCGCCGAGCTCGCGCTCGAGCTCCTGGAAGGGGCGACCGGCCCGGTGCGACTGAGCGCCGCCCCCCTGGTGGAGGGCGCGGTCGCCGCAGCCGCAGCAGCCGGGGGCGGCGCGGCGCTCGATCAGGTGGCTACCGAGGCGGAGGGAGCGCTCGCGATGAAGGTCACCCAGATCGCGGGCGACCCTCCCGGGATGCCCCAGGGAGCGCCCGTGACTGACGGCGAGGCGGAGTTCACGCCGGAGGTCGAGGTCGAGCTGACGGTGGCCAACGAGGTTGGGCTGCACGCCAGGCCGGCCGCGCGCTTTGTGCAGACGGTCAGCGCCCACGACGCGGAGGTGCTGGTGGCCCGAGCCGGCACGACCGGGCAGCCGGTCAATGCGCGCAGTCTGACCAACGTCATCACGCTCGGCGCTCGCCGCGGAGACACGGTGCGGGTGTGGGCCCGGGGGCCGCAGGCGCGCGAGGTCGCCGCCGCCCTGCAGGCGCTGGCCGCGAACGGGTTCGGCGACGGCCTGCCCGCACCGGCCGCCGGCACGACGCTGCGGGGGATCCCCGCCACGGCCGGGGTCGCGGTCGGTCTCGCCCAGCTGCTCAAGTCGCCGTCCCCCGCCTCGCCGCAACGGGCGCCGGGTGACCCTGCCGACGAGCTCGCCCGGCTGGAACGCGGCCTCTCCCAGGCGCGCACGACGCTCCTCGCCGACCGTGACCGGCTGCGGGCGACGGTGGGTGCCGCAGAGGCCGAGATCTTCGACGCACACCTGGCGCTGCTCGAGGACGAGGCGCTGCTCGAACCGGCGCGGGCGGCGATCGCCGGCGGAGCCGCGGCCGAAGCGGCGGTCCGGTCCGCCGCGGAGCAGGTCGCGGCCACGTACCGAGGGCTCGACCAGCCGCTGCTCGCCGAACGGGCGAGCGATGTGCTGGATGTGGGACAGCGGCTGGTGGGGGCGATCGCCGGAGCGAGCGCCGAGCTGCCGCCACCCGCCGGGGTCGTGGTCGCGGAGGAGCTGACCCCGTCACAGACCGCGCGCCTGCATCCTGACCGGGTGACCGGCATCGTCACCGCCCGTGGGTCGGCCACGGCACATGCGGCGATCATCGCTCGAGCCCTCGGTATCCCTGCCGTGGTGGGTCTCGGCGATTGCATCCTGCGCATCGCCCCCGGCACCCCGCTGCTGGTGGACGGCGACGCCGGCACCGTGACCATCGCCCCGTCGGAGCAGGCGGTGACCGGGGTGCGAACGCAGCAGGCGCGAGCTCAGGAACGGGCCGCGCTGGCCCTCGCCCACGCCGAGAGGCCGCTGCTGCTGGCGGGCGGCGAGCGCGTCGAGGTGTTCGCCAACCTCAGCGGCATGGCCGACGCGCAGCGGGCCGTGCGGTTCGGCGCCGAGGGCGTCGGCCTGTTGCGCACCGAGTTCCTCTTTCTCGAACGCTCGACGCTGCCGGACGAGGACGAGCAGACCGAGACCCTGTCCCGGATCGCGGCGGCGCTCGGGGGACGACCGCTCGTCGTGCGGACGCTCGACGCCGGCGCCGACAAGCCGCTCGTCGCGCTGCCGATGCCCGCAGAGGCCAACCCGTCTCTGGGCGTCCGCGGGATCCGCGTGGGGCTACGGCAACCGGAACTGCTGGCGACGCAGCTGCGGGCGGTACTGCGCGTCGCCGCCGAACATCCGCTCAAGCTGATGCTGCCGATGGTCGCCACGCTCGACGAGGTGCTCGCCGCGCGCGAGCTGCTCGAGCAGGCCCGCACCGCCACCGGCGTGGACGCCCCGCTCGAGTTCGGGATCACGGTCGAGGTGCCGGCGGCGGCGCTCATGGCCGAACAGCTCGCACCGCACGTCGACTTCTTCTCACTCGGCACCAACGACCTCACCCAGTACACGATGGCGGCCGAACGCGGCAATTCTGCGCTCGAACCTCTGCTCGCTGATCCGCAGCCTGCCGTGCTGCGTCTGGTGCACGCCACGGTTCAGGCCGCGCAGGCCCATGGACGCTGGGTCGGGGTCTGCGGCGAGCTCGCCGCAGACCCCGCATGCGCCGTGCTGCTCGCAGGCCTGGGCGTGACCGAGCTGAGCATGACACCGAGCCTGATCCCGGGCGTGAAGGCCGCGCTGCGGGGACTCGAGCTGCCCGCCATGCGCCGGGCGGCGTTGCGCGCCCTGGACGAGAGCAGCGCACGGGCAGCTCGCACCCACGCGCTGGAACTGCTGGACACTCGGCCGTCCGCTCGACGTCAGTAGCCTGCGCACCGTGGAGGCCGGTACCTTTGCCGCGTTGCGATCTTCCCGCGCGCTGGCGGTCGGCACGAGTGTGCGGATCGCCGCATCCCCCGTCATCCTGGCCCTGCTGCTCGCCCACGACTGGACTGTGGCCGCCGTGCTGTTCCTCCTCGCGGCCGGGACCGACTTCCTCGACGGCCGGCTCGCCCGCCGCTGGGAGGTGACGACGAAGCTCGGCTCGTTCCTCGACACGACGGCCGACAAGCTGCTCGTGGCCACGACGTTGATCGGGTTGCTGGCCGTCCATCGCGCCTCCGCCTGGGTGGTGTTCGTGATCGTGGCGCGCGAGTTCACGATCCTCGGGCTGCGAGCGGCGGTCGCGGCGGGCGGGCGCGAGCTGGAGACCTCGATGTTCGGGAAGTGGAAGGCCACCTTCCAGTTCGCCGTGATCGCCGTGGCGATCCTCCGACCGCGGGTCATCGTCGGCGGCGCCTACCTCGACCAGTGGCTGATGATCGCCGTGGCCGCCGTCACCGCCTGGTCGGGGATCGCCTACCTGCGCGCGTCGGCGGACACCCTGAGGGGCTGAGGACCATCGCCCGCGTCCTCGTCACCGGCGGCAACGGCCTGCTCGGCGCCGCACTGATCACGGCCCTGCTCGAGCGGGGTGACGAGGTGCTCGCCCTGGCTCGCTCCGATGCGGCCGCCGAGGCGCTGGCCGCGCGGGGGGTCGAGGTCCACCGTGGTGCGATCGAGGACGAGCACGCGCTCAGCGCGGCGATGCGCGGGTGCGACCTCGCCTTCAACATCGCCGGCGTCAACGCGTTCTGCGTGCCGGACCCGACCGAGATGATGCGGGCCAATGTCGACGGGGCCGTCGCCGCCGTGCGCGCGGCGCACAGGGCGGAGGTCCCGCGCCTGGTGCACACCTCCTCGGCGGCGACGCTCGGCGAGGCGCCCGGCACCGTGGCCAACGAGTGGAGCCCGCACCGCGGCTGGTACCTCTCCCGCTACGAGGAGAGCAAGACGCTCGGGGAGCGAGCGGCGCTCGCCGCGGCGACCGAGCTCGAGCAGGACCTCGTCTGCGTCAACCCCTCGTCGGTCCAGGGACCCGGCCGCGCCGGCGGCACGGGCCGCTTCCTGATCGCGTTCCTCGACGGGCGGCTGCGGGTCTTCATCGATACCTGGGTGAGTCTCGTCGACATCCAGGACTGCGTGGCCGGGCACCTCCTTGCCGCCGAGCGCGGACGCGCGGGCGAGCGATACGTCCTGAACGGCATCCGCATGCGCTCGACCGACCTGCTCGAGCTCGGCGCCTCCGTCGCCGGTGTCAGCGCGGCGCCGCGGCTGCTGCCACGGCGTCTGGCCGGGCTCGGCGGGACGGCCGCGGAGCTCGCCTTCCGCGCCCGCGGGCGCCACCCCCCGGTCTGCCGAGAGATGGTCCGCACGCTGCTGCACGGCCACCGCTACGACGCCACCCGCTCGGAGCGCGAGCTGGGCATGAGCTACACCGCGCCGCAGGAGACGATCCGCCGCACGGTCGACTGGGCGCGCGCGCAGGGCCTGCTGCGTCCCCGCTGACGCGGGCGGCTGCGCGCACCGCCGACCGCCGCTCAGGGCTCAGGTCGGCTGCCCGTGGCGGGCGCGCTCGGCGCGGGACCGCAGCACCCGGCGCGCGATCAGCCCGACGAGCACCACGCCGACGGCGACCGCGAAGTACAGGTCGTAGCGGGTGACGGTGTGGTAGATCGACGTGATGTGGTTGCCCGAGAGGTAGCCGACGCTCGCCCACAGCGCGACCCAGAGGGCTGCCCCGATCGCGTTGAAGAGGAGGAAGCGGGCCCAGTGCATGCCGGTGGTCCCGGCGATGATGCCGTTGGCCTGGCGCAGCCCCTCGATGAACCGCGCGACGATGATGATGCTCGCACCGCGGCGCTCGAAGAAGCCGGTCGCCCGGTCGAGCCGCTCCGGTGTCAGCAGGATGTAGCGCCCGTAGCGCTCGACCAGTCGGCGCCCGCCGAGGTGACCGATGGCGAAGCCGATGTTGTCGCCGGTGACCGCCGCCAGGAAGCCGAGCAGGGCCACGAGCACGATGTTGAGGCGGCCCGTGCCCGCGTACACCGCGCCGAGGATGAGGACGGTCTCCCCCGGCACCGGCACGCCGAAGTCCTCGAGCAGCACGAGCCCGGCGACAGCGAGGTAGCCGTAGTGGTTGAGCGTCGGCTCGAGGGTGTGGAGCACCCCCGGGAGCTGAGGCGTCGAGCCGCTCACGTGGTGCGATGCTACCCCGAGCGATGGGCGGCGCACTCGGCCGGACCCGTGCCGTGGACCGGGCCGTCCGACGACGGCGGATCCCCTCCGGCACGGCCGGGAGCCGACGGGGGCTCGCTCGACGGGTCGCTGCCGAGCATCTCGGCGCCCCGGTCGCGCAGCGGCGTGCGCTGGCGCAGGTAGCTGAGCGAGATTCCCTCGCGCAGCAGCGAGGGAAGCCCGAGGAGCGTTGCGCAGGCGATCTCGATCGCCTGCAGGACGAGCCCGTAGGCAAGGGCGGTCCCGGACCTGATGCCGAGGGGCACGAGAATGCCGATGCACGCCGCCTGGAAGACCCCCACGTTCGAGGGCGTGAGCGGAAGCACCGCCGTCACGTTGACGGCGAACAGGACGGCAGCGGCGGCGGCCAGGCCCGTCCTGCCTTGCAGGCCGAAGGCGAGCAGCACCGCGTAGCAGGTGCCGGTCTGCAGCGCCCAGCCGAGCAACTGGAAGCCGGCGGAGTGGGCGGTTGTGCGCAGTCGGCCGAAGACGGCCAGCCCACGGGCCACGTCGCCCAGCTGCCGGTTGACCCAGAGGACCGCCCGGCCGAGGGGGCCACGCCCGACGGCGGCGAACGTCCGCATCAGCCTCGGCCCGAGCATCAGCGCCAGCAGGATGACGGCGGGAACCACCGCGACGGCCGCGATCGCTCCGGCGTGCGCACCCGGGATGGCGCCTCCGGCGAGCGCGATGGCCGCCAGGATCAGCAGGCCGATCACGTTCAGGAACGTCTGCGACAGGAGCGTGCCGATGACGATGGCGAGCGTCCCCTGGCGGGCGCCGGCGTGGCGCGCGACGAGCCACGCCCGGGCCGCCTCGCCGAGCCGGCCCGGCGCGACGCTCGAGCCGAACATGCCGATGAGCAGGACGCGCGTGACGCGGGCGCGGCCCACCGGAGCGCCGGGGAGCGCCGCCCGGATGGCGCTATACCAGGACTCGCCTCGAGCCAGGAACGTCCCGGCCATCAGCAGCGCGGCCACCCCGACCCAACCCAGCTGCACGTGCGCGAGCGCCCGCCCCACCTCGCGAAGGTCGATCTTCGACAGGCCGAGGATCACCAGGGTGGCCAGCACCCCGATCGCGAGCGTCCAGGTGGCTAGGCGGCGCACCGGCTCGAGGATTCGCTGGCGACCCGGTACCAGCGGCGCAGGGTCTCGGTCGCATGGCGCCAGCTGGCCGCGGCGACGGCGCGCCGCGCCTCCTGCGACATCCGTGCTCGCAGATCGGGGTGCAACGCCAGCAATTCCACGGCGGCGTGCAGCGATCCGGGGACCGCGGGGTCGTACCGCAGGCCGTCGATCCCGTCGCGGATCAGCTCTCGCGCCACCGTGCTGTCGGCGGCCACCACCGGCAGCCCGGACGCATGCGCCTCGAGCGTCACGAGCCCGAGCGTCTCCGTCTCCGAGGGGAGCACGAACACGTCGGCTGACGCGTAGGCGCCTGCCAGATCCTCACCGTGGAGGAAGCCCAGGAACGTGGTGGCGGTCCCGGCGAAGACACGCTCGAGCCACGGGCGCATGGGGCCGTCGCCGACGATGGCGAGCGCCACGTCGGGCTGGTCGCGCACCGCTTCGAGCAGCCGTTCGACGGTCTTCTCCTTGGCCAGGCGACCGACGTAGAGCAGGATCGTCCGCTCCGGGTGCCCCCCGGACAGGCGCCAGCGCCAGCGGTCGTCAGCCTTCGCGGGCTGGAAGCGCTCGGTCTCGATGCCGTACGGCCAGAGCTCGAGCCGCTCGATCCCACGGCGTTTCAGCACCTCGAGCGTCGCCCGCGAGGTGCAGAGGTTCACCTCGGCCAGATTGTGCAGGGCGCGAATGTAGCGCCAGCCCGCCGGTTCCAGCCAGCCGCATCGATAGAGATGCGCGTAGGTCGGCAGGTGCGCGTGGTAGGAGGCGAGGATCGGCCAGCCGCGTCGCCTCGAGATGGCGACCGCCCCGGCGCCGAGCAGCACGGGGTTGACGACGTGGACGAGGTCCGGCCGGAACGCCTCCAGCGCGCGGGACAGGGCCGGGCCCGGAAGGGCCACCCGCTTGGGCGGGTAGCCGTTGCCGTCGGGGTACAGCGGCATGGGCAGCTCGGGGACGCCGACGACGGGAACTCCGGCGTAGCTCGAGGGCCCGCCCGCCGGCGCGATCAGCACCGCCTCCTCGCCCGCACGCTCGAGCTCCTCGAGGGTGCGCTGCAGGCGCGTGACGACGCCGTCCACTGCCGGCATGAACACCTCGGTGACAATGGCGACGCGCATGGCCTGAACAGGGCTTATAGCGGATCGAGCTGATTGCGCTTCAACATAAGAGCTTCCTACCCGTTCAGGGCCGCGTCGGCGGTGTGGCGTCCGCGGGCCCGACTACCTTCCGCGACGAATGGCAAGTGGCCCCGATCGCACCGTCGAGCAGATGGAGGTGGACCTCCGCGAGCTGATCGCCACGGTCCAGAGCCCCCACCTCGGGGCGCTGCTCGAGCGCCTGCTCGGCCATGACGGCGCGACCTGGATGCGTTTCCGCGACGCGCCGGCGGCCAAGCGCTACCACCACGCCTACCGTCACGGCCTGCTCGACCACAGCCTCACCGTCGCCCAGGCGGTGAGCGCGCTCTCGGCGATCTTCGGGGGCGTGAACCGCGACGTCGCGCTGACGGGAGCGCTGCTGCACGACATCGGCAAGCTCGACGCCTACCGGCGGGTCGGCGACGCGATCGAGATGTCCGACGCCGGCCGGCTGCACGGGGAGATCGCGCTCGGCTTCGCCCGCGTCCGCGACGCCATCGCCGAGATCGAGGGCTTCCCTGCCGAGCTCGCCCAGGCCCTCCTCCACATCATCCTGAGCCATCATGGCTCGCTCGAGCACGGCTCCCCGGTGGTGCCGTGCACCCGCGAGGCGACGCTCGTCCACATGGCGGACAACCTCGGCTCGAAGCTCGGGAGCTTCGACCGTGTCGAACGCGCGCTCGACGCCGGCGCGCAGTGGGCGAGCTACGACAACGGAATCGGCGCCGTGGCCTGGTTCGGCGCCGAGGGCGCCGAACCGCAGGGCCGCCGGCTCGCAGCCTGAGTCGAGCCCGGCCGGCGCTCGCCGGCCCGTGTGGTTGACGACCGGCGCGATCGGCCCGGCGCTGGCGCGGCCGCCGAACAGCGCAAATTGCGGGCACCGCCCACCCGGGGGAGCGTCCGGCTCAGGCCACCCCGTTTAAAGTGGAGCCAATGGCCAAGGACACGGAGAAGCTGATCCGGCAGCTGTCCCTGATCTCGTATCTGATGGCCGAGCGGCGGCCGGTGACGGCGCCGGAGATCCGGCGTGACGTCGAGGGCTACAGCGTGATGAACGAGGATGCGTTCGCCCGGCGCTTCTACGCCGACCGCTCGGAGCTCGAGGCCCTTGGCATCGTGCTCTCCGTCGAGAAGCCGCAGGACGGGCAGGTCGAGCAGGAGCAGTACTCGCTGCCGCCCGAGAACTTCCACCTGCCGCCGATCGAGTTCGACGATGACGAGCTGGCGGCGCTGTGGACGGCGCTGCACCTGCTCGACGGCAAGTTCGCCTACGCCGAGCCGCTGCGCCTCGCCCTCCAGCAGATCTCCTGGGGCCGTCCCAGCCCGCTGGACTCGCCGGTGCAGCGAACGGTCGCCCTCGGCATCACCGGCGCCGCCGACGGACACGAGATCTCCCAGCGGCTGGCGAAGATCGAGACCGCCATCTTCCGCCGCAAGACGATCGTCTTCGAGTACTACACGATGGAGCGGGACTCCCTCGAGCCGCGGCGGGTCGACCCCTACCAGCTGCTGTTCCAGGGCGGGCAGTTCTACGTCGTCGGCCGCTCGCACGAACGCGACGCGATCCGCGTCTTCCGGCTCTCCCGCATCCGCGGCAAGGTCGGCTACGCGACCAAGGCCGAGCATGACTTCCAACGCCCGGCCGACTTCGATCCGCGCGCGTACGGCAACCGCATCCCCTGGCAGTTCGGCGAACCCGTCGGGAGCGCTGAGATCTGGATCTCGGATCGGATCGCCTGGCAGGTCGAGCGTCACTTCGGGCGCTACGGCGAACTGCGACCGGCCGACGACGGCCCGGGAACGATCTTCACCACCCCGTATGCGAACGCCCGCCAGCTGATCGCCTGGGTGCTCGGCCTCGGCGAGAACGCCCGGATCCTCGGTCCCTCCGAGCTGGCGGCGGAGCTGCGCGAGCGCGTGCACCTGCTCGCCGCCCGCCACAGCGGGGACCCCGAGGACCTCGCGGCCTCGGCCGACCAGGAGGCGCCGGCCGCCGCCGACGCGGACGTCCCTCCCGAGGAGGAGCCCGGCGGGGGCGAGGGCCTCGGCGCCGACGCGGTCATCCGGCCCGAGCGGTTCGCCCGGCTGGTGACCCTGGCGAGCATCCTGATCGACGCCGGCCGCTCCGGACGGACCCTCCACGCCGCCGACCTGCGCGAGCGCCTCAAGCTGTCCGAGCAGGAGCTCCAGGAGGACATCGCCGTCCTCAACGTCGTCAACTTCGGCGCCGGCACCTACGTGCTCTACGCCGAGATCCTGGCCGACGGCACCGTCGAGGTCGATCCCGAGCCCTATGGAGACGCGTTCGCCCGACCGGCGCGACTGCTCCCGGTCGAGGCCAAGGCGCTGATCGCGGCGATCGACCTGATCGGCGAGCACATCCCGGAGGGATCGCTCGCGTCGGTGCGGCGCAAGGTCGTCGCCGCGCTCGGTGAGGACCCCGCTCACGAGGGTCTGCAGATCGCCGCGCTCGGCGGGGACGACGCCGAGATCGCGCAGAAGGCGCGCGAGGCGATCTCCTCCCGCCGGCTGCTGTCGTTCGAGTACTTCAAGGAGAACGAGGGGGTGTTCAGCACCCGCGTGGTCGAGCCCTACCAGCTCGTCAACGGCCTCGAGGGCTGGTACGTGGCCAGCTACGACCCGGAGCGCGGCGCCGTCCGGCACTTCCGGCTCGACCGGATCAAGTCCGCCCAGGTGAGCGAGGTGCCGTTCACGCCCCGTGCCGAGCTCGACTTCTCGACCGGCGTCGACGGGTGGCTGCGCACCGGCGAGGTGCCGGCCTCCAACCGCGCGCGGGTGTGGATCTCGCCCGAGCGCGCCCGCTGGGTCCGTGAGGATCGCAGCGTGATCAGCGAGGGCAGCGACGGGTCGGTGATCGTCGATTTCGGCTACGCGGGGCTCGACTGGCTCGTGCGCAACGTGCTCAAGGAGGCCGGCGACGCCGTCGTGCTCGAGCCGGCGCAGGCGCGCGAGGCCGTGCGGGTGGCGGCGGCCGAGATCGGGGCGCTCGTCCCCGTCTGAGCACCCCACCGCCGCGCGGTCCCCGGAAACCGGTTAGCTTTGCCCGGTGCAGACGAGGCCACGACGTGAAGGGGAATCATGAAAGGGGTCGTGCTGGCCGGCGGACGGGCGACGCGCCTGCGGCCACTGACGAAGGTGACGAACAAGCACCTGCTGCCGATCTACGACCAGCCGCTGATCTACTACCCGCTGCAGGCGATGGCCCGCGCGGGGGTGCGCGACGTGCTGGTGATCACCAACCCGGAGCACGCGGGCCACTTCATCCAGCTGCTCGGATCCGGACGGGACTTCGGGCTGCAGCTCGCCTACGAGCTGCAGGAGGAGGCGGGCGGGCTGGCGCAGGCCGTTTCGCTGGCGGAGTCGTTCGTCGGACAGGAGAAGATGCTCGTCCTGCTCGGCGACAACATCTTCACCCATGACCTGCGCCCGTCCGTCGAGCGCTTCAGCGCGCAGGAGCGCGGCGCGGTCATCTTCGGCGTGGAGATGGAGCATCCCGAGCACTACGGGGTGATCGAGATGGAGGGGGAGCGCGTCGTCGGCATCGAGGAGAAGCCGACCGCCCCGAGGTCGAACCTGGTCCAGACCGGGATCTACATGTACGACGAGCGGGTGTGGACGCACCTGCAGGGGCTCGAGCCCTCCGCCCGCGGCGAGCTCGAGATCACCGACCTCAACAACATCTATGTGTCCGACGGGACGATGCGCTGCGAGACCCTCCGCGGGTACTGGATCGACGCCGGGACATCGCACGACGAGCTGCTCGCCGCCAACGTCGCGGTGGCCGAGTTGCGCAGCCGGGGCGAGATCTGAACCCGGCGGGGGCGGGCCCGGGCGGGCGGTCACCCGGGACGCGAGCGGTGGGCCAACTCCACACGACGGTGTGGATTTGGCCCACCGCTCGCCCGTCAGAGCCGCTTCTCGCCGAAGAACGTGGCGATCGGGTTGGCGTTGAAGTTCGGGATGGCGCGGTACCCCGCCGACTCGTACAGACGCTGCGCCCCCCGCTGCTCGGGCCCCGTGTCCAGGCGCGCGATCGTGTAGCCGAGCGCCCGCGCGCGGTCCTCGAGGGCGGCGAGCAGGACACGGCCGATGCCGCGGCCCCGCGCCTCCGGAACGACGTACATGCGCTTCAGCTCGCACGCCGCCTCCCCGAGGCGCTTGACGCCGCCGCAGCAGATCGCCACGCCGTCCTCGTAGCCGACGATGAACGCCCCGCCGGGCGGGGCCAGCTCCGCGGGCCCGGCCGCCGGCATCTCCGGCGAGCGCAGGTCGAGCCCGGCGTACATCCGGCTGACCTCAGCGCGCATGGCGGCCTCGAGCCGGCCACCATCGCCCTCGTCGACGTGGCCATCCTCGAAGCGGATCACACGTCGCATCCTAGGGAGCGGTGAGGGAAGATGTGTGCCATGACCGTCAACTCGCTCGAGACCGACGTGCGCGCCTGGGGACGCCGACTGGCCGAGCGGCTGCCGGACGGCGGCCGCCACCCGGCGGCGCTCGCGGAACGGCGGCTGATGCGGACGATGATCGGCGACCCGAGGCTCCGGGCCGCGCTCTTTCGTTTCGTCGACGTGCGACCCGCCTGCCGTGACCGGACCGACCTCGTGCGGCATCTGCACGAATATCTCGCTGAGGCGGGCGCCGGTTCGCCGGCCGCGCGGCGGCTCGGCGGCCTCGTGGGGCGCCGAACGCTCGAGCTCCCCACCGCCTCCGCGGCCGCCCTCGGCGTCGCGCAGATGGCGCACCGGTTCATCGCCGGCGAGGATGCCGGCGCCGCCACCGCCGAGCTCGGCGCGCTCTGGCAGCGCGGACGCTGCGTGACGCTCGACCTGCTGGGCGAGGCGACGCTCACCGAGGCGGAGGGCGATGCCTACGCCACCCGCTGCGCGCAGACGCTGCGCGAGCTCGCCCGGATGAGCGCCGCCTGGCCGGCGCAACCGATGCTCGAGCACGATGGGCTCGGTCCGTTGCCCCGCGCCAACCTGAGCGTGAAGGTCTCCGCGCTGACCCCACATCTGCGGGCCCACGCGCCGGAGCGCGCGCTCGGGGCCGCGCGCGAGCGCCTGCTCGCGCTGCTGCGGCTCGCCCGTGAGCTGGACGCCCACCTGCACGTCGACATGGAGTCGCTCGACACCCGCGAGAGCATCACCGCGCTCGTGCTCGAACTGCTCGCCGACCCCGAGTTCGCGGACGGCCCGTCAGCCGGGATCGTGCTCCAGGGCTACCTCACCGACTCCGAGGAGGAGCTCGAGCGGCTGCTCGGCTGGCTGCGCGAGCATCCGCGCGGCGCGCCCTTCACGATCCGGCTGGTCAAGGGTGCCTACTGGGACCACGAGGTGGTGATGGCGGCCCAGCACGGGTGGGAGGCGCCGGTCTTCACGGATCGTCGTTCGTGCGACCGCCAGTACGAGCATCTCACGCGACGCCTGCTCGACGCCCGCGCCGAGGGACTCCCGCTGCGGCCGGCCATCGCATCCCACAACCTGCGCTCGCTCGCCCATGCCCTCGCCTACGGCGACCGGCTCGGACTGCCGCCGGAGGCGGTGGAGCTGCAGGTGCTGCGCGGCCTCGGCGATGACACGGCGGCCGCCATCGCCGCGGCGGGCCGGCGGGTCCGCGTGTACTGCCCCGTCGGCGACCTCGTGGCCGGCATGGCCTACCTGGTCCGCCGACTGCTCGAGAACACCTCGAACGATTCCTTCCTGGCCGCCCAGACCACGGGGGCCGAACTCGAACTGCTACTGGAGAGGCCGTGACGACCGAGACCACCTTCCGCAACGAGCCGCTGCTCGAGTTCCGGCGCGAATCGGTTCGAGCCCAGGCGCTGCGAGCGCTCGCCGAGCTTCGGGAGAAGCTGCCGCTGCGCATCCCCGGCAGTGGCGAGGGCGAGCTCGTCTCGATCAACCCGGTCGCCCCGTCCGAGGTCGTCGCCGTGGCCTCCGACAGCTCGCGCGCCACCGCCGAGGCGGCCGTCGAGCGAGCGGCGAGCGCCGCGCCGGCCTGGGCCGCCGTCGAGCCCGCGCAGCGCGCGGCGGTGCTCCAGCGGGCGGCGGGGCTGATGCGCGAGCGCCGCCAGGAGCTGGCGGCGCTCGCGGTGCTCGAGGCGGCGAAGCCGTGGGCGGAGGCGGACGCGGACGTGTGCGAGGCGATCGACTTCCTCGAGTACTACGCCGCGGGGGTGATCGAGCTCGGCCACGGGCGCCCGCTCGTACAGCTCCCGGGCGAACGCAACCGCCTGCAGTACTTCCCGCGCGGCGTGTGCGCGGTCATCGCCCCCTGGAACTTCCCGTTGGCGATCCCGACCGGAATGGTGGCGGCGGCGCTCGGCACGGGCAACCCGGTCGTCTTCAAGCCGGCCGAGCAGACGCCGGCGTGCGGGCACGCGCTCGTCGAGGCCCTGCACGCCGCGGGCGTCCCGGCCGAGGCACTGCACCTGGTCTGCGGGCGCGACGAACCGGCCAAGTCGCTCGTCGCCCATCCGAAGGTGCACAACATCGCCTTCACCGGCTCCTGCGCGGCCGGGCTGAGCATCATTCGAGCGGCGGCCGAGCCGGCCCCGGGGCAGCACCACGTCAAGCGTGTCATCGCCGAGATGGGCGGCAAGAACTGCATCATCGTCGACGCCGACGCCGACCTTGACGACGCCGTGCCCGCCATCGTCAAGAGCGCCTTCGGCTTCGCCGGGCAGAAGTGCTCCGCCGCGGCTCGCGTGCTCGTGCACCGGGACATTGCCGACGCGCTGAACGAGCGGCTGGCCGGCGCCATCCGAGCGCTGCGCGTCGGTCCCGCGGAGGACTTCGGCTCGGACCTCTCGGCGGTGATCGACGACGAGGCCTGCGCGCGGATCAACGCGTTCCTCGACGGCGCCGAGCACGAGCCGTTCGCCCGTGCCGACGTTCCCGCCGGCGCCGGACACTGGGTGGCCCCGACGCTGTTCGTGGATCTGCCCGGGCACTCCCGCATCGTCAACGAGGAGGTCTTCGGACCGGTCCTGTCCTCCGAGCGTGTGGCCGACGTCGAGGCGGCGGTGGAGATCGTCGAGGCGGGCGCCTACGGCCTCACCGGCGGGCTGTTCAGCCGCAGCCCGAGCACGATCGAGATGGTCAGCCGGCGCGGCATCGTCGGCAACCTCTACGTCAACCGGGAGATCACGGGCGCGATGGTCGGCCGTCAACCCTTCGGCGGGGGGCGCCTCTCCGGGACCGGACCCAAGGCGGGCGGACCGGACTACCTGCTGCAGTTCGTCGAGGCGCGCAGCGTCAGCGAGAACACCGTGCGCCACGGTCTCGTCATCTGAGGCGGGCGGGGTCGCGCGCGCCGGCTGACCGGGGCGCTCGCCCGGTCAGCCTCGCGCCCGCGCGGCCAGGAACTCCTCAACCTCCGCCTCGGTGAAGCCCGAGCCGGGGAACCGCGCGATGCGGCTGAGCGGGTTCGGCAACAGCATCCGGCCCAGGTGGGTCCCGATCAGCCGTTCGCCGAGTGGCGATCGCGTGAGCTTCTCCATCAGCCAGTCGTGGGCGTCCGGGACGGCGAGGAACTCCGCGTAGGTCGAATCGACGGTCAGCGGTGCCGCGATCTCCCCGCCGCGCAGGTGGATCGTCTCGACGAGCCGGATGTCCCGGCTCGACGCGCCGACGTGGATCGAGAACTCGCCCCCCTCGACCACGAACTCACCGCGGGCGGTGTGCCAGTAGGCGAACGCCCGGTGGTCGAGCGCGATCCTGACCCGAGCCTCCGCGCCCGCCTCGAGCGCGACGTTCGTGAAGGCGCGCAGCTCCCGCGTGGGCCGAAAGACGCCCGCCTCCGGATCGCCGACGTACACCTGCACCACCTCGGCACCGCCGCGCGCGCCCGTGTTGCGGACGGTGAGCTCCACGTCGACCTCCGGCTCCGCACCGTCGGCGGTCACCGTCACACGCAGATCCGCGTACTCGAACGTGGTGTAGGTGAGACCGTGCCCGAACGGGTAGGCGACCTCGAGCTCGTGGGCGTCGTACCAGCGGTAGCCGATCAACAGGCCCTCGCCGTAGCGCACCACCGAGTGCTCCCCCGGGAAGTTGCCGAGCGCCGGGTTGTCGCTCAGCCGCAGCGGGATCGTCTCGGCGAGCCGCCCCGAGGGGGAGGCCTCACCGAGCAGCAGGTCGCAGAGCGCCTGTCCCCCCGCCTGCCCGAGCAGCCAGCCCTCGAGGATCGCTGTGGCATGGTGATCCCAGGTCGAGGTGATCACCGCCGAACCGTTGGCGAGCACCACGACGACGTTCTCGTTGACGGCGGCCACCTGCGCGAGCAGTTCGAGCTGCAGCGCGGGCAGGTCCATGTGCTCGCGGTCCCAGCCCTCGGACTCGTACGACGGGGGCAGGCCGAGGAACACGACGGCGAGGTCCGCGTCGGTGGCCGCCTGCACGGCCTCGGCGACAAGGCGCGGATCGCCCCGCTCGGCCTCGATCTCGAACCCCGGCGCGAACCGCACCTCCCGCCGCCCCTCGAGTCCGGCACGGAGCGCGTCGAGCGCGTTGTCGAGCCGCGTCGGATTGACCTGCGAGGACCCGGCGCCCTGGTAGCGCGGCGTACGGGCGAACTCGCCGATCACCGCGACCGGCCCGCCCGCCTCGGGGCTGATCGGCAGGAGGTCACGCTCGTTCTTGAGCAGCACGACACTCGCCACGGCCGCCTCGCGCGCGAGCTGGTGGTGTGCGTCGACGTCAAAGCTCGGCAGCGTCTCCCGGCGACCCGCGCGGGCGACCAGCTCGAGCACGCGCAGCGCGCAGACATCCACCTGCTCCTCGGACAGCACCCCGGCCGCCACCGCGTCGAGGATCGCCCGGGTCCCGACGCCGCCGGAGGACGGCATCTCGAGGTCGCATCCGGCGGCCACGGCCGGCGCCCGCCGGTCGACCGCCCCCCAGTCCGACATGACCAGCCCCTCGAAGCCCCAGTCCTCGCGCAGCAGTTCGGTGAGCAGCCAGCGGTGCTCGGCGGCGTAGACGCCGTTGATGCGGTTGTAGGAGCCCATCACCGTCCAGGGTTGCGCCTCCTTCACGACCCGCTCGAAGGCCGGCAGGTAGATCTCCCGCAGCGTCCGCTCGTCGATCTCGGCCGAGACCCGCAGGCGGTCGGACTCCTGGTTGTTGGCGGCGAAGTGCTTGAGCGCGGTGCCGACGCCATGGTGCTGCACGCCCTGGACCCAGGCGCTCGCCATCACTCCCGCAAGCAGCGGATCCTCGGAGTAGTACTCGAAGTTGCGCCCGCAGAGCGGGGAGCGCTTCATGTTGACCCCCGGGCCGAGCAGAACGGCGACGCCGGCGACGCGGGCCTCCACGCCGAGCGCGTCACCCACGCGGCGGGCCAGTTCGGGATCCCACGAGGAGGCGAAGCCGGCGGCGGGCGGGAAGCACGTGGCCTCCTCGGATTGCTCGATCGCCGCGTCGTCCGGAGCCGCGACCTTGCGCAGGCCGTGTGGACCATCGCTCAGCATGATCCGCGGAACGCCGAGGCGCGGCACCGGCTCGGTGTGCCAGAAGTCGGATCCCTCCAGGAGCGCCGCCTTCTCCTCCAGACTCAGCTGCGCCAGGGTGGCCTGTGCGTCGATCTCCAACTCCGTGTGCATCCGTCTCCGTTCTCCGCTCGTACCGACCCGGTCACCCGGGAGCGGGCCACCTTACTCCAGTAACGCGTTTCAGCAAGCGGGCTCCGGCGCGCGGGCTATGCGGCGCCGTAGCCGGCCGGCTGGGTGTCGAGCAGGTCCGCCGCGAGCACGGAGACGCCGCCCTCGATCTCGAAGCGCGGCAGGAGATACGGGTCGGCCCGCGTCGCGTACGCGTGGCCCTCGGTGACGGCGTTCGTGTACCCGGCCCGCTTCACCGCGGCGATGACCGCCGGGGTGTAATGGCTCGACGGGTAACAGAAGCTGTTGACCGGGATGTGGAAGGTCCGGCGAAGGTAGACGCGGGAGTCGTGCACCTGCGCCCACAGCTCGGCTGGCGAGGCGGTGGTGAGCTCGGGATGGGTGAGCGAGTGTGAGTCGACCTCCCAGCCCATGTGGATGATCGGCCAGATCTGCCGCGGGACGAGGTGGTTCTCGGTGATCTCGTTGAGCACACCCGGCCAGCCGTACCTGGCCATCACGTGCGGCGCGAAGGTGACCTGCTCGGGATAGCCGTTGTCGAACGTGATGACGATCGGCTTGGCCGGAAGCGTGCCGCCGTGGTACCAGGCCCGCATCACCTCGTCGATCGTGACGGCCTGATAGCCGTGCGCGTGCAGCCACGCCATCTCGGCCTTGAAGTCGCCGTAGGAGACGTACAGGCCCGGGAACGGCGCCCCGGGGGGCACGGGGCCGAGGGCGTGGTAGACGAGGAAGGGAACCGGGCCGGTGTACCGGCGCCAGTTCGGCTGGGGTCGGGCGTTGCGGACCAGCCGGGAGTGCGCGGGTCTGCGGCGGTGCCGAGCCGCGGACTTCCGGGCCTGGACCGACGCGGAGAGTCGCGCCGCCGCGCCGCCCGTCCCCGCCGGGCCCCGTGTGGCGGCGATCACGACGACGACCACGGCGACGCCCACCAGCAGGAGGACGCCGAGCCAGATCCGGCCGTTCGCCGAGGTGCGACCTCGCCCACGCATCAAGGTGCGAGGTTAGCTCCGGAGGGGTGGCAATGCACCGCCACCCCTCCGGCTCGAGCGCTCAGGCCGCGGCCGTGACGATCTCGTCGCTGTATGGCTCGTCCCGCTCGGCCCGCTCGACGAGCGACCGTGGCGGCGCGAACCGCTCGCCGTAGGCGGCGGCGAGCTCCCGGGCGCGGGCCACGAAGCCCGACGGACCACCCGGGTAGCCGTTGATGTACTGGAGGACGCCGCCGGTCCAGGGCGGGTAGCCGATGCCCATGATCGAGCCGATGTTGGCGTCGGCGACGGACTCGATCACGCCCTCGTCGACGCACTTCACCGCCTCGAGCGCCTCGATGAAGAGCAGCCGCTCCTCGAGGTCGCGCAGGGAGAGGGACGCCGGGTCCTCGACCGGCGGGAAGGCGTCACGCAGGCCGGGCCACAGGCCGACGCGCTTGCCCTGCTCGTCGTAGTCGTAGAACCCGCGGCCCTCGAGGCGGCCGGGGCGGTCGAACTCGTCGAGCATGCGCTCGATCACGCCCTCGGCGGGATGAGCGACCCACGTGCCGCCCCCCGCCTCCACCGCGTCGCGCGCAGCCGTGGCGATCTTGCGCATCAGCTTCATGTTCAGCTCGTCGGAGAGCTGCAGGACCGGCGCCGGATAGCCCGCCTGCGAGGCGGCCTGCTCGACCGTGGCCGGCGGCACGCCCTCGGCGAGCATCGAGATGCCCTCGTTGATGAAGGTGCCGATCACGCGGCTGGTGAAGAACCCACGCGAGTCGTTGACGACGATCGGCGTCTTCTTGATCTGCTTGACGAAGTCGAGCGCCCGGAAGGTCGCCGCATCGCTCGTGCGCTCGCCCCGGATCAGCTCGACGAGCGGCATCCTGTCCACCGGCGAGAAGAAATGGATGCCGATGAAATCCTCGGGGCGGGTGACGTACCCGGCCAGGCCGGTGATCGGCAGCGTCGAGGTGTTCGATCCGAGCAGCGCGTCGGGGGCGACGTGCGGCTCGATCTCCTTCCAGACCTGCTCCTTCACCGCCGGATCCTCGAACACCGCCTCGACCACGAGGTCGGCGCCGGCGGCGTCCTGCGGCCGGTCGGTCGGGTGGATCCGGGCGAGCAGCGCGTCGGCCTGCTCCTGGCTCGTGCGCCCTCGCTCGAGCGCCTTGGCCACGAGCTTCTCCGAGTAGCCCTTCCCGCGCTGCGCCGCCTCGAGCGAGACGTCCCTCAGCACCACCTCGATTCCCGCCCGGGCCGCCACGTAGGCGATGGCGGCGCCCATCATCCCGGCCCCGAGGATCACGACCTTCCGCGCCCGGGAGGGCTCGGTTCCGGCCGACCGGCCGCGGTCGCCGTTGACCCGGTTGAGGTCGAACCAGAACGCCTGGATCATGTTCTTCGCGACCTGACCGGTGGCCAGCTCGAGGAAGTAGCGGCTCTCGATCTCGAGCGCGTGGTCGAAGTCGACCTGCGCTCCCTCGACGGCGGCCGCCATGATCCGCAGCGGAGCGGGCATGTTGGCCCCCTTGATCTGCTTGCGCAGGTTGGCCGGGAACGCCGGAAGGTTGGCGGCAAACGACGGTGTCGACGGGGTGCCGCCCGGGATCCGGTACTTCGGGTCGGTGTCCCACGGCTGGCCGATCGGCTCGCCGGCGGCCGCCCTCGCGGCGATCCAGCGCCTCGCCGCGGGGAGCAGCTCGTCCGCGCTCGACACGATCTCGTCGACCAGGCCGAGCTCCCTGGCCTCGGCGGGCGTGAAGCGCTTCATGCCCTGCAGGAGGACCTGCATCAGCGCCTGGGCGATCCCGAGCATCCGGACCGTGCGGGTGACGCCGCCCGCTCCGGGCAGCAGTCCGAGGTTGACCTCGGGGAAGCCGACGACCGCCCTGGGGTCATCGACGATCACGCGATGGTGGGCCGCCAGCGCGATCTCGAGGCCCCCGCCGAGGGCGGCGCCGTTGATCGCCGCGACCACCGGGACGCCGAGCGTCTCGATTGCGCGCAGCTGCGCCTTGGCCTCGGACAGGAACTCGCCGAACTCCCGGGCGTTCTCCCTGGAGACGCGCCTCAGCGCGTTCAGGTCACCGCCCGCGAAGAAGGTCTGCTTCGCGGAGGCGATGATGACCCCCGTGATCTGCTCGCGCTCCGCCTGGAGGCGGGCGACGATCGCCCGCATCGACTCGACGTAGGCGCTCGTCATGGTGTTGGCCGACTGGGCCGGGTCGTCGAGCGTGAGGACGACGATGCCGTCCTCGTCGCGGTCCCAGCGGATCGTGCCGTCGCCTGAGCCGGACATCTACAGCGCCTCCACCACGGTCGCGATTCCCATGCCGCCGCCGATGCAGAGCGTGGCGAGGCCGTAGCGACCGCCGGTCCGGTGCAGCTCGTCGATCAGGGTCCCGAGGATCATGCCGCCCGTCGCGCCGAGTGGATGCCCCATGGCGATCGCGCCGCCGTTGACGTTCGTCCGCTCCAGGAGCTGGTCCGCGTCGTCCCGGCCGACCATGTCGCGGGCGAAGCGCAGCACGACCGCCGCGAAGGCCTCGTTCATCTCGATCAGATCCATGTCCTCGATCGACAGCCCCGCCTTCGCCAGCGCCTTGCGGCTCGCCGGCGCGGGGCCGGTGAGCATGATCGTCGGCTCGGTGCCGGTCACCGCGGTGGCGAGGACGCGGGCCCGCGGCGTCAGGCCGAGCTCCTCCCCGATCCGCTCGTTGCCGACGGCGAGCAGGCTGGCGCCATCCACGATGCCCGAGGAGTTGCCGGGGGTGTGAACGTGGTCGATCCGCTCGACCCAGTGGTACTTCTGCAGGGCGACCGCGTCGAAGCCGCCGTAGTCACCCATCATCGCGAAGGCGGGCTTCAGCTGGCCGAGCGTGTCGACCGTCGTCTCCGGCCGGATGAGCTCGTCGCGGTCGAGCACGACGTTGTCGTTGACGTCGAGCACGGGGACGACGGAGTCCCCGAAGCGGCCCTCGGCCTGCGCCACCGCCGCCCGCTGCTGCGAGCGAGCGGCGTAGACGTCGACGTCCTCACGGCTGAAGCCCTCGATCGTGGCGATCAGGTCCGCGCTGATCCCCTGCGGGACGAACGAGTTCTCGTACGCCGTCTCCGGATCCATCGCCCAGGCCCCGCCGTCGGCGCCCATCGGGACCCGGGACATCGATTCGACTCCGCCGGCGAAGATCAGGTCCTCCCAGCCGGAGGCGACCTTCTGGGCGGCGATGTTCACCGCCTCCAGGCCCGACGCGCAGAAGCGGTTCAGCTGCACCCCGGCGACGCTGCTGGGCAGCCCGGCCTTCGCCGCGGCGGCCTTGGCGATGTCGCCGCCCTGGTCGCCGATGGGGGTCACGCAGCCGAGCACCACGTCCTCGATCCGGTTGGGATCCAGGTCGGGGTTGCGGCTGAGCATCTCGTGGATCAGCCCGACGACGAGGTCGATCGGCTTGGTCGTGTAGAGCGATCCACTCGACTTGCCGCGGCCGCGCGGCGTGCGGATCGCGTCGAAGATGAGCGGTTCTGTGGCTGGCATGCAGGCTCCTTGGAACGAGGGCGCGTGCGGTCGTGAGGACGAACCGACACCTATGTCGGATACTACCTCGCGTGACCGGTTCGCCCCGCACGAGGCTGAAGGCCGCGCAGCGGCGCGAGCTGATCGTCGGGGCGGCCCTGCGGGAGTTCGCCTCGCGCGGCTATGACGCCGCGTCGGTCGGCCGGATCGCCCGCGACGCCGGGGTGGCTCGCACCGTCCTCTACGACCACTTTCCCTCCAAGCACGATCTGTTCGTACACGTGCTCGACGCCGAGCAGCTGGAGCTCCTGGGTCACCTTCGTGCCGCCCTTGCCTCCGAGGGCAGCACCGAGGAGCGCTGGCGAGCCGCCTTCGACGCGTTCTTCGCCTTCGTCCAAGAGCATCCGCTCGGCTGGGCACTGCTGTTCCCGGAGCGTCCACCCCTGCACGAGGATGGGTCACGGGAGTACGGGCGGGCCCGGTCCGAGTCCAACCGGGTGCTCGCCGACCTGCTCGCCGCGGACGCGCAGCGGGCGGGCCTCGCGCCCGACACCGTCCGCGCCCGGGCGCTGTTCGCGGTGCATCGTGACGGTCTGATCGCCGCCGCCCGCTGGTGGACGGAGCACCCCGGCGTCGCGCGGGCCGAGATGGTCGACGCCGCCATGGCGGCGCTGTGGACCGGCTTCGGAGGGCTGCAGCCACACTGATCGGGGCCGCCGCGGCTGAGCCCGGGCGGGCCGAACCGGCGGGCGCCGCCGCGTCATAGCTGGGAGGCGTGCCGGCGCAGCCGGTCGGCGTCGAGCACGACCAGCCGCCTGCGGCGCGTCTCGATCAGGCCGAGCTCACGGAGGGTTCGCAGCGCCCGGGCGGTCGATTCGCGTGAGGCCGCGGCCCAGGAGGCGAGCTCCTCCTGGTTGATCGGCATCTCGACGTCGATCGTTCCGTCGGCGTGCTCGGTCCCGAACCGCTCGGCCAGCTCGAGCAGCCGACTCGTCACCCGCGGCAGGCTCTCGGCGGTGGCGAACTCGAGCCGGCGCTCGTCGGCGAGCCGCAGCCGGCCGAGCGACAGTTCGAGCAGCACGAGGGCGATCCGCGCGTGGCGGGTGAGGAGGCCCCGGAGGTCGGCCACCGTCACCGCCACGGCCTCGACGTCCTGGAGGGCGACCACGTGCGCCGTCCGCCGCGCCTCCCGCACGACGACCACCTCGCCGAGGAGGTCGCCCGGGCCGCAGAGGGACAGGATCAGCTCCTCGCCCGCCGCGCCGTGCTTGTGGATCTTCACGAGGCCGCTCACGATGACGAGCGCGCTCTCCGCCACCTCGCCCTCGCGGAACAGCACCTCCCCGGCGCTCCAGTGGCGGAGGTGCCCGGAGGCGATCAGCGCGTCGCGTTCGACGGCGGTGAGCGCGTCCAGGAAGGTCGGCGCCGAACGTGTCATATGACGTGGTTGCGGCGGCGTGCCGGCCATACCGTTCTCCTCATCGGGTGGCGCAGCGGGCGCCGACCAGAACGCCAGACGAGCGGGGAGCAGACATGCGCACGAGCAACATGATCTACCAGGCAGCAGTCGCCCACCAGACCGAACTCCGACGCACGGCAGCGGAGCGGTCGCGGACAACGGCGCGCGACAGCGGCCGCGCGCCCTGGATCCACCTCTTCTCGAGCGTCGCGACCCGACGCAGCCGGGCGCTCTCGGCCGCGCAACCGGTCGCCGCCACCGTCGCGATGCGACGGGTGTCGGCCTGAACAGCTGCAGGAGCACCGCACGGGAACCGGGGCACGTAGGAAGTGGGGGCACGCCGCGACCGCCCGGCCCGCTGGCCGGGCGGTCGCACGGCGGCCGACGTCCGCCGCCACTGCTTGACTGTCCGCCCGAGCTCACTGGGGTGAGCTCGTTCCAACAAAGGGGGAACCTCATGAAGCACCTGTTACACCGCCGTCCATCGGCATCGATGGTCGTGGCACTCATCGCGCTGTTCGTGGCGGCATCGGGAACGGCCGTGGCCGCGACCAAGCTGATCAACGGCGACAGCCTGATCAAGAAGGGCACGCTGTCGGGCAACCGGCTGCGCAAGCACACGCTGACCGGAGCGCAGATCAAGCTGAGCAAGCTCGGCACCGTCCCGAGCGCGCGGCACGCCATGAGCGCGACCAACGCAACCAACGCGATGAATGCGACGAACGCGACGAACGCGACGACGGCGACCCACGCCACCAGCGCCGACTCCGCGTCGTACGCAGTGAATGCGACGAACGCAACCAACGCAACCGACGCGACCAACGCGACCAACGCGACCAACGCAACGACGGCGGCGAACCTGACCGGGCTCACCCGCTTCAACAAGACGATCCAGCCGGCCGGCACCAGCGCGGCGACCGCTGCGGTGGTGACGCTCGGGAGCTCCGGGCCGATCAGCCTCGTGGGCAAGTGCTACACGTCGTCCTCCGGCGCGACGACCGGTGGTCTCTACCTGACCACGACCGCCAACGCGTACTACAACGCGTACTACGGCGCCTCGTCCTCCCCGCTGGTTCCCGGGACCGACCAGGACGTCGGGTACTCCGACGCGTCCTCCACGGCGCCCGCGGTGGACTTCGAGGGTCCCTACGACGGCACCTTCGCCGCGATCACCGACACCGGCAGCAACTACATCACCGGGCTCGCGTCGGTGGCGACGAACCTGACCGGCTCGGCCGGCTGCACGTTCGCCGGCTACACCTCAGCCAGCTGAGGCATACCCCGGGCATGAGGGTCGGAGCCACCGGGCTCCGACCCTCATCAGGGTGAGCGAGCGCTCGCAAGCTACAGTGGCGGGCCGTATGGCCAGCCGCTCGGACATCCGCAACCTCGCGATCGTCGCCCACGTCGACCACGGCAAGACGACGCTCGTCGACGCGCTGCTCTGGCAGTCCGGCGCCTTCCGCGCCAACCAGGACGTGGCCGACCGGGTGATGGATTCGATGGACCTCGAGCGCGAGAAGGGCATCACGATCCTCGCCAAGAACACGGCAGTGCGCCACGGTGAGATCACCCTGAACATCATCGACACCCCCGGGCACGCGGACTTCGGCGGGGAGGTCGAGCGCGGCCTGACGATGGTCGACGGTGTGCTGCTGCTCGTCGACGCCTCCGAGGGTCCGCTGCCGCAGACACGGTTCGTGCTGCGCAAGGCGCTCGAGGGCCGCCTGCCCGTGATCCTCGTCATCAACAAGATCGACCGGCCCGACGCGCGCATCGCCGAGGTGATCGACGAGGTCTACGAGCTGTTCCTCGACCTCGAGGCCGACGAGTCCCAGATCGACTTCCCGATCGTCTACACCAACGCCAAGGCCGGGACGGCGACCCTCGACCTCAACGTGCCCGGGACGGACCTGCAACCGCTGCTCGACCTGCTCGTCGAGCACATCCCGGCGCCCCGCTACGAGGAGGGCGCGCCGCTCCAGGCGCACGTGACGAACCTCGATGCCTCTCCCTACGTCGGGCGGATCGCCATCTGTCGCGTGCATCAGGGCACGATCCGGCGCGGGGAGACCGTCGCCTGGTGCCGCTCCGAGGGCACGATCGAGCGGGTGAGGGTCACCGAGCTCTACGTCACCGAGGCGCTCGAGCGGGTGAGCGCCGAGGAGGCCCGGGCGGGCGACATCATCGCCGTGGCCGGCATTCCCGAGATCACGATCGGCGACACCCTCTCGGATCCGGAGGACCCGAGGCCGCTGCCCCCGATCACCGTCGACGAGCCGTCGCTGTCGGTGACGATCGGGACCAACGACTCACCGCTCGCCGGCCAGGACGGGGACAAGCTCACCGCCTCCCAGCTGAAGGCGCGCCTGGAGCGCGAGCTGGTCGGGAACGTGTCGCTGCGCGTCAACGCGACGGAGCGGCCGGATGTCTGGGAGGTGCAGGGGCGCGGCGAGCTCGCCCTCGCCGTGCTCGTGGAGGTGATGCGCCGCGAGGGCTTCGAGATGACCGTGGGCAAGCCCCAGGTCGTCACGCGCGAGGTCGACGGGAAGCTGCACGAGCCGATGGAGCGCATGAGCGTCGACACCCCCGAGGAGTACGTCGGGGTCATCACGCAGATGCTCGCCCTGCGCAAGGGCCGCATGGAGCAGATGATCAACCACGGCACCGGCTGGGTGCGGATGGAGTACATCATCCCGGCGCGCGGGCTGATCGGCTTCCGCACCGAGTTCCTCACCGAGACCCGCGGCACCGGTCTCGTGCACCACGTCTTTGACCGCTGGGAGCCCTGGCAGGGGGAGATCCGCACGCGCGGCACCGGCTCGCTCGTCGCCGACCGGCGCGGCAAGGTGGCGGCGTTTGCCCTCTTCAACCTGCAGGAGCGGGGCTCCCTGTTCGTCGGGCCGGGCGAGGAGGTCTACGAGGGGATGGTCGTCGGCGAGAACTCCCGGGCCGAGGACCTCGACGTGAACGCGGTGAAGGAGAAGCACCTGACGAACATGCGCAGCTCCACCGCGGACGAGCTGGTGCGCCTCGTGCCCAAGCGCGAGCTCTCGCTCGACGCGGCACTCGAGTTCCTGCGCGAGGATGAGTCGGTCGAGGTCACTCCCCACAATGTGCGCCTGCGCAAGACGATCCTCGACCAGACGACACGGGCCAAGGCGGCCCGCGCGCGCAAGCGCGGCGACGCCTGAATCCGGTCCGCGGGGCGCGGCGAGCCCTGACGGCGACGCCCTGACGGCGACGCCTGAAACCGGTCCCCGCGCCGCGCCGCGGCGGCGAAAACCCCAGGACCGCTCGGTGAATCGGCTCGAGCGGTGACGCCGGCCGCGTAATTCCTGCTCGTTGCAGGATCCCTTGCAGGCGCCCTCCTTTAGATCCCATCAAGGAAGCGCTCGGTAAGGTAGGCGCCCGCCGGCCCTGGGGGGGCGGCAACCACGGAACTCCCACAGCGGGACCGACGCCCGGTCGTCCCGCCCAGTCGAACTGTCTTTCGCGATGCTCCTCTCCCGCCACCTCAAGCGCCTCACGGCCGCTTCAGCCTCCGTTGCCGTCCTGCTTGGCGGCGTGCTGATCGCCACGAGCTCGGCCGACCTGCAGAGCCAGATCAACGCGAACAGGGCGACCGCCGCCTCGCTGCAGGCCCAGATCGATTCCGCCTCGGCGCAGATCGGGCGCACCGCGGGAGGCGTCGCGGCGGCGCAGCAGCGACTCGACGGCATCAACGCGCAGCTCGACCAGCACATCGCCGCTCTGCGCTCGATCGACGAGCAGCTCCTGAGCGCCGGGCAGCGGCTGGACACGCTGGAGCGGAAGCTGCACCTGGCCTCGAACTACCTGGCCGCGAACCTCCGCGCCCAGTACGAGAGCGGAGCGCCGAACCTCATCGACGTCATCCTCAACGCCCACGGCTTCGCCAACCTGCTCGAGCGGGTGAACTTCATCCGCGACGCACAGCACTCCGACGCGCAGATCATCAGCGTCACGCGCACCGTGCGCGCCCGGGTCCAGGGCCAGGCCCTGCACCTCGGCCAGCTCGAGCGCCAGGGC
>DAIDJO010000016.1 GCA_027451345.1 Solirubrobacterales bacterium | reverse complement strand
CCGTGTCGTTGGTCGCCTCATCGATCAGGATGAAGCTGCCGGTCGTGCGGTTGCGCGCGTACGGGTCGACGACGAGCGGCGTCGAGCTGCGCAGGTGTACCCGGCCGATCTCGTTGAGGGACAGCTCCGCGGCCTCGGGGTCGCGCTCGAGCGTGTTGACGTCGACGCGGTATTCGAGCCGGTCGACGATCGCCTTGGCCGAGCGGGTGGTGTGGTGGATGACGTAGCGGCCACCGGGGCGCATCGGCTCCTCGCTCATCCAGCAGAGCATCGCCTCGAGCTCGCGCGCGACGGTCGGCGCCTCGTCGGCGTTGACGATCATGTCGCCCCGGGAGATGTCGATGTCGTCCTCGAGGCGCAGGGTGACCGACATGGTCGGGAAGGCGACGTCGACCTCGCCGTCGTAGGTGTCGATCGCGCTGATCCGGGTCTTGCGGCCGCTGGGCAGCACCACCACCTCGCTGCCGGGTCGGATCACGCCGGCCGCGACCTGCCCGGCGTAGCCCCGGTAGTCGTGGTGCTCGTCGGTCATCGGACGGACGACCCACTGCACCGGGAAGCGGACGTCATCCATGTCACGGTCGGTGGCGATCACGACGTGCTCGAGGTGGTAGAGCAGCGAGGGGCCCTGGTACCAGGCCATGTTGGCGCTGCGCTCCACGACGTTGTCGCCCTTCAGCGCCGAGATCGGGATGAACACGACGTCGGAGAGCTGCAGGCGGGTGGCCCAGTCGGTGAACTCCGCGACGATCTCATCGAAGACGCCCTCCGCGTAGTCGACGAGGTCCATCTTGTTGATCGCCACGACGAGGTGGGGGATGCGCAGCAGCGAGCTGATGAAGGCGTGGCGGCGGGTCTGCTCGCTCACACCACGGCGCGCGTCGATCAGCACGATCGAGAGGTCCGCCGTCGACGCGCCGGTGACCATGTTGCGCGTGTACTGCTCGTGGCCCGGCGTGTCGGCGATGATGAACTTGCGACCGCCCCGGAAGGTCGCCTCTCCGGACGGTGGCGGCGCGGAGACGGCGGCCGTTCCGTTGCCGCTCGCCACGGCGGCGCCCGCTCCCGCGGCGGCGCCGGTCTGGAAGTAGCGGTAGGCGACGTCGATCGTGATGCCCTGCTCGCGCTCGGCGCGCAGGCCGTCGGTGAGCAGGGCGAGGTTGAGGTACCCGTCGCCCCGGCGCTCGGAGGTCTGGGCGACGTGCTCGAGCTGGTCCTCGAGGATCGACTTCGTGTCGTGCAGCAGGCGTCCGATCAGGGTCGACTTGCCGTCGTCCACGGATCCCGCCGTGGCGATCCGCAGCAGCTCGCTCACGGCGGTCATCAGAAGTAGCCCTCGCGCTTGCGGTCCTCCATCGCGGCCTCGGTGACGCGATCATCCGCGCGGGTCTCGCCCCGCTCGGTGATGCGGGTCGCCGCGATCTCGGCGACGACGGCCTCGAGGGTCGTCGCGGTCGAGCGCACCGCGCCGGTGCAGGTCATGTCGCCGACGGTGCGGTAGCGGACCGACGCCTCGAACGGAACCTCCCCGTCGATCAGCTCGATGTGGGGGTTGAGGGCGTAGAGCATGCTGTCGCGCTCGAACACCTGGCGCGTGTGCGCGTAGTAGATCGAGGGCACCTCGAGGTGCTCCTGCGCGATGTACTGCCAGACGTCCATCTCGGTCCAGTTGGAGATCGGGAAGGCGCGCACGTGCTCGCCTTTGCGGATGCGCCCGTTGTAGAGCGACCACAGCTCGGGCCGCTGGTGCTTGGGGTCCCATTGCCCGAAGTCATCCCGAAACGAGAACACGCGCTCCTTGGCGCGGGCGCGCTCCTCGTCGCGGCGGGCGCCGCCGAAGGCGGCGTCAAAGCCGTGCTCGTCGATGGCGTCGAGCAGCGTGACCGTCTGCAGCCGGTTGCGCGACGCGCGCGGGCCGGTCTCCTCGCGCACGCGCCCCCGGTCGATCGAGTCCTGCACGCTGGCGACGATCAGGCGCTCACCGAGGCGCTCGACGAGACGGTCGCGGAACTCGACCACCTCCGGGAAGTTGTGCCCGGTGTCGACGTGCATCACCGGGAAGGGGAAGCGCCCCGGGCGGAACGCCTTCTCGGCCAGGCGCATCAGCACGATCGAGTCCTTGCCGCCGCTGAAGAGCAGCACGGGGCGCTCGAACTGGGCGGCCACCTCGCGCATGATGTAGATCGATTCGGCCTCGAGCGTCTGCAGGTGGGAGAGCTCGTACTTGGCGCGTGTGGTCACTTCGCTTCCAGCCTGGGTTGTCATGGTCGTGCTCGCCGTTGCGAACTAAGCATCGCTTAAACCCCTGTCCTCGCCAAACGGCTTGGCGTCACACGTGCAGACCGCATTCGGTCTTGTCCTCACCGGCCCAGCGCCCGTCCCGACCGCTGCCCGGCAGCGTGCACGGGGCGCAGCCGATCGAATCGTAGCCCTGGTCGTGGAGCGGGTGGTACGGCAGATCGTGCTCGAAGATGTAGCGCCACACGTCCTTGGTGCTCCAGTCCGCGAGCGGGTTGAGCTTCCAGATGCCGCGCTTCTCGTCGCGCTCGAGCTTCGCCGCGTGCGCGCGGGTGCTGGACTGTTCGCGGCGGATGCCGGTGACCCAGGCCTCGACGCCGGTGAGCGCGCGCTCGAGTCCGTCCACCTTCGCCTGGCCGCAGCAGTTCTCCCGCGTCCACGGCGCGCCGGGGCTCGACGCGTCGACGACCTCGATGGCGAGCCCGAAGCGCTCCTCGAACCGCTTCCAAGTGGCGAGCGTCTCGGGGAAGAGGACGCCGGTGTCGATCGTGAACAGCCGGGCGTCGGGCGTGATCTCGCTCAGCATGTGCGCCAGCACCGTCTCCTCCTTCTGGAAGGAGCAGGCGGTCTTCAGCCGCGGGTGGAAGCGCTCGACGGCGTAGGCGAGCACCTCCTGCGCGCTCGCGTGCTCAAGATCGGGCATGGTGGCGGACATCGGCGTTCCTCAGCGTAGCGATCGAAATAGGTGGAAGGGTGGACGGGCGCGTCCCGTGGAGGACGGGGCGCCGGTCAGACGGCGCATTCGCCCTCTCCCCGGATGACCTCGAACGGCTGCTGCCGGGACCAGTCGATGAAGTGGCTCATGTTCTCGAGCGAGAACTCGACCGGCATCGCGAGGTCACGGACCCGCTGCTCGAAGGCGGCCACCCCGACCCGGGCGGCAAACGCGTTGAACTCCTCGCCGTCCTCACGCTCGGCCTCGTAGAAGCGGACCCACCGCTCGACGGCCTCGGGGATCCGCTTGGCCGGCAGCCGCGTCTTCAGGCGGTCGCCGAAGCGGACGTTCCCATTCTCGTAGGAGCCGCCGATGTGGGCGATGTAGGCGGGGATCGTGTGCGTGCCGGCCTTGATCGACGCGCCGGAGAAGCCGATGTTGGCGAGGTGGAACTGGCTGCAGCCGTTCGGGCAGCCGCTCATCTTGATGTGGATCCGGCGCGTCAGCGGATCCTCGATCTCCATCGCCTCGAGCCGCTCGCTCACCGCGCGGTTGAGGCCCATCGAGCTGGTGATCCCGAGCTTGCACGAGTCTGTGCCGGGGCAGCTGACGACATGGGTGATCTCGTCGGCGCCGGGGCGGCCGAGGCCGAGGCTGCGCAGTCGGGTCCAGACGTCGTACACCGCCTCCTCGCGGACCCAGCGCAGGACGAGGTTCTGGTGCACGGTGGTGCGCGCATACCCACCGGAGAAGTCGCGCATGATCTGGGCGAGGCCGCGCAGCTGCTCGGGTGTGACGTCGCCGAGCGGCACCATGACCTCGACCGTGCAGAAGCCCGGCTGACGCTGGCGCTGGACGTTGCTCTCGAGGAAGCGGTCGAAGGCCCGCCGGTCGCCGTTCGGCGACCCGGCGGCGAGCGGCGGGGCCGGCGCGTGCGCCGCCTCGTCGTGGAGCAGCAGCCGTCCCTCGAGCGAGAAGTCGCGCTCCCGCACCCACTCGCCGGCGAGCTCGTCCTCCACCAGCTCCCGCAGGGCGTCGATCCCGATCCGGTCGACGAGCACCTTGATCCGCGCGCGCGCGCGGTTGACGCGCAGGAAGTCCTGGCGGTCGAAGATGCGCAGGACGGCCTCGGTGACCCTGAGGTAGTCGCTGTTGTCGAGCTCGACGAAGTCGTAGAGCACCGGGGCCAGGCGCGGCATGATCGCCGTGCCCCCGCCGACGCGGACCTCGACGCCCCGCACGCCGTCCCGCAGGCGCGGCGTGAAGGCGACGTCGTGGATCTGGGTGATCGCGTTGTCGGCGTCGGTGGCGGTGAACGCCGTCTTGACCTTGCGCGGCATCATCTGCGTCGTCGGGTGCCGCACGAAGTAGCGCACGTACGCCGCCGCGTAGGGGGTGATGTCGAAGAGCTCCCCCGGGAGCGTGCCGGCGCGCGGGTCCCCGGTGACGTTGCGCACCGTGTTGCCGCAGCCCTCGCGACTTGAGAGCCCGGCCTCGCCGAGCTCCCGGATCAGCTCGGCCGCATCGAGCAGCGGGACATGATGCATCTGGATGTTCTGGCGCGTCGTGATGTGGCCCTTGCGCAGCGGCACATAGCGGTCGATCACCCGGGCGAAGGCGTCGAGCTGGTCGGGGGTGACACCGCCCATCGGCAGCTTCACGCGCACCATCTGCACGCCGGGCTGCCGTTGGCCGTAGACCCCCTGGCGCAGACGGAACTTGATGAACTCGTCCTCCTCGAGCTCGCCACGTGCGAAGCGACCGGCCTCGGTCGAGAAGTCGTCGAACTCGCGCTCGAGGATCGGGATGACGTGCCCGGGCACGTCCTCGAGCCGTTCGGGATTCTCGAGCGATCCCTCGGCGGGACGGCCGTGTCCGCGCGGGTGCGCGTCGAGCGAGGCGTGCGGAGTCATGCGTCTTCCTCTGGAGGGGAGCAGGGTCGTGGCGACCGGGCGATCCGGCCGGCGCCGTTAAACTACCAAATCCTGACCGCCTTAAAGGTATTTTCTCCCGCGGCCCCATCCTCCCCGGCTGGGGCGCGCGCCCCAGCCGATCAGTCGGGCCGATCAGGGCGCCGCGCGACGCCCTCCTGGAGCGCCGCCCGCTTCCACGGGCCCGGGGGCGGCGGAGGTGCGGGCGCGGGCGCGGTCTCCCGCCTGAACCGCTCGAGCGCGGCGATGATCGCGGCCGCCTCAGCCTCCGAGGCGGACGCGGTCAGGATCCGGAGCTCTCCTTCCCCGGGCACCGGGCTCCCTACAGCGGAATGTTGCCGTGCTTGCGGCGCGGCCCGGGCTGGCGCTTGGTCTCGAGCATCCGCAACGCCTCGATCAGCTTCGGGCGCGTCTCGTGCGGGATGATCACATCGTCGATGTAGCCGCGCTCAGCCGCGATGTAGGGGTTGGCGAAGTGCGCCTTGTACTCCTCGATGCGGGCCTGGCGCAGCTCCTCGGGCTCCTCGGCGGCGGCGATCTCCCGCCGGTAGATGATGTTCGCGGCGCCCTCCGCGCCCATCACCGCCACCTCCGCGGTCGGCCACGCGAAGTTCATGTCCGCGCCCAGCTGCTTGGAGCCCATCACCAGATGCGCCCCCCCATAGGACTTGCGGGTGATCACCGTCAGCTTCGGCACCGTCGCCTCCGCGTAGGCGTAGAGCAGCTTCGCGCCGTGGCGAATGATCCCGTTCCACTCCTGCGTCGTCCCGGGCAGAAAGCCCGGCACGTCACAGAAGGTCACGATCGGGATGTTGAACGCATCGCAGGTCCGCACGAACCGTGACGCCTTCTCCGAGGATTCGATGTCCAGCACTCCCGCCAGCTGCGCCGGCTGGTTGCCGACGACCCCCACGGCATGCCCGTCCAGGCGCGCGAACCCGCAGATGATGTTGCGCGCGAAGAGCTCGTGCACCTCGAAGAACTCGGCGTCGTCGACGACGAGGTGCACCACCTCGCGCATGTCATACGGCTTGTTCGGGCTGTCCGGCACGATCGTGTCGAGCTCCGGCGCCTGCCGCAGCGGATCATCGCCGGTGATCACGCGCGGCGGGGTCTCGAGGTTGTTCTGCGGCAGGAAGGAGAGCAGGTAGCGGGCGTCCTCCAGGCACTGCTCCTCATCCTCGGAGGCGAAGTGCGCGACCCCGGAGCGGCTGTTGTGGCTCACCGCCCCACCGAGCTCCTCGAACCCGACCTCCTCACCGGTCACCGTCCGGATCACGTCAGGGCCGGTGATGAACATGTGCGAGGTCTCCTTCACCATGAAGACGAAGTCCGTGATCGCCGGGCTGTACACCGCCCCGCCCGCGCACGGCCCCATGATCAGACTGATCTGCGGGATCACCCCCGAGGCCCGCACGTTGCGGTAGAACACCTCGCCGTAGCCGCCCAGCGCGACGACGCCCTCCTGGATCCGCGCCCCGCCGGAGTCGTTGATCCCGATCACCGGGCAGCCGATCTTCTCCGCGAGGTCCATCACCTTGCCGATCTTCTCGGCCACCACCTCGCCGAGCGAGCCGCCGAACACCGTGAAGTCCTGCGCGAAGACGCAGACCCGCCGGCCGTCGATCGTCCCGTGACCGGTCACCACGGCGTCGGCGTAGGGCCGGTTCGCCTGCATGTCGAAGTCGGTCGTCCGGTGCCGGACGAACACGTCGAGCTCCTGGAACGAGCCCGGATCGAGCAGCTTCTCGATCCGCTCCCGGGCGGTGAACTTGCCCTTCGCGTGCTGCTTCTCCACCGCCGCCGCGCTTCCGGCGTGGATCGCCTCGTACTTCAGCACCTCCAACTGGCGGAGCTTCTCGGCGTAGGTCTCGAGCGCGTGCTCCTGCGTCTCGGGGTGAACGTCAGCCATGGCATCCGGGACTGTATCGCCGGGCGCCCCGCTGGGCGCCCGCCAGCCCGCCGTCATCAGAACAGCTGGACGGGGCAGCCGCCGCTGAGCGTGTCCTGGTACGGCACCAGTCCGGGCGAGGTGACCGTCACGGTCACGGCGTTCCCACTCGCGTCCACCGGGATGAGGACCGACACCGTCGCGCCGGCGTTGACCGGACCGACCGTCGAGGTGAACCCGCCGGGAGCGTTACCGGTCGCCGAGACGGCGAAGGTCGCCGGCAGCGTCGCGGACGCGGCGTTGGCGAGCTGCAGGTCAAGGTACCCCCCGCCGACCGGGCCGCCGTCCGAGATCGTGCAGCTGAGCCCCGCGCCGACGACCGCGGGCTGGGGGGCACAGGTGTTGAGGTACGTCGTCTGCGCCAACAACCCCACGCCTCCGGAGGTCACCACCACGCTCCCGGTGGCACCGGAGGCGATCGGCACCGTGACCTGCTGCGTGGCGCCCGGCGCGAGCGGCCCGTAGCTCTGGCCGTTGACCTCGAACGTCGCGTCGGCGGTGGCGCTCGCGGCATTGGCGAGCGTCACGACCTCACCGCCGGCGGCACAGCTGAGCGTGGTGGTGGCCGACGGCGCGGCCGCGGGGCACGGGTCCGGCGGGACGCTCTCGGCGACGAGGGGCTGTCCGGCGGAGCTGACACTGATCTGGGTGTTCCCCTGGCTCACCAGCGGGATGCTGACCTCGAGGCTCTGCCCGGGGGCGACCGGCCCATAGCTCTGGCCGTTCACGACGAAGGTGGCGGGTGCGGTCGCCGTCTGGGCGTTGCTGAGCGTCACCGTCGAGGTGCCGGAGTTGCCGCTGCCACAGACGGTGTTCACGGTGGCGGCCGGGCGCGCGGTCACCGTCGAGGCTCTCGTCGTCGGTTTGGGCTTCGGCTTGGGCTTCGGCTTGGGTGGCCGCTTCAGGAGCAGCCACACCCGCGCGGTGCCCTGGTCGAGGTTCCAGCAGTTCGTCGGGAAGACGGTGTGGAAGGTCACCGCGGTCCGGACGCAGTCCCGGCCACGGGCGCGACACAGACGTGCCCGGAGCGCCGCTGGGACCGCCACGCCCACCGTCTCCCCGGTGGTCAGCGTCCGCTTCCCCGTCCCGAAGATGATGCCATTGGTCGTGCAGCCGTGGTTGGCCATCGTGGCCGTCTGCGCGATCCTCGTGACGAGGAGCGCGCGCGTCAGCGCCCCGGCGGTTGCCCCGCCGCTCGCGTGGACCGCGACGAGCGCCGCGTATTGGCTCAGCACCCCGTTCGCGCTCAGATCGGCGACGGCATGAGCCACCACGAGCGTGCTCTGGCTGCACGCCCCGGGGTGGGACTGAGTGTCGGGGTTGAACGTCGCCGTCGTGTTGACGAAGCGCGGCGAGCGGGCGCTCGCGCTACCCGCACCCAGCGCGGCCAGGCAGACGGCGACGAGCGCTGCGGCGAGCGGGCGTGCTCGCAGGGTTCGAGTGGACAACCGGTGACCTCGCTTCACGATGACGACCTAGCGCCGGCGCCGGCGGGTGGTGAACGTACGGTCCGCCCCCAGGCACGTCCCGTCCTGCCCGACAGCGATCAGCCGATAGTGGTAGGTCGCGCCGGGTCGAAGGCGGACGAGCCGGGCGACGATCCGCTGTTGCTCGCCGGCGGGCAGGCTGACGGCCCGGGTGCGGGAGCCGTAGCGCCGGCTCCGGCCGTACTCGAAGTAGAAGCGAGCGGGCGCCGAACCGGCGCTCACGCTTCCCGTCAGCCGGACCGCCCGCGGCCGCTGCAGCCGGAAGCCGCCCGTCACCGCGATCGGCCCCACCGTCGGACCGGGCCAGGGTGGCGCCACGGCGCCACCCGCGGAGGTGGTCGAGCCTCCACTCCCGGACCCGGTCGACCCGCCGGTTCCGGACGCGGTCGTGCCCAGCACCAGACCCTGAGCGGTGGCGACATCCTGTTCGAGGGCCGCCTGCGTCGGCTCGCTTGCGTACGCGACGCTCAGCGTGACCGTCCCCCCGGCCGGCACGCTCAGCGCGTAGGGCAGATTGATGACGTCGCCGCTGACGCTCTGCTGTCCGAAACCGGCCGGTCCGGTGGGAGCCGTGAAGTACATGATGGCCACCCGGCCCTCCGAGGAGCCGTCCGGGTAGGCGCTGTTGGCGGCGTACACGGTGCCCGGCGCGGTGGTGGGCAGCGCCACGGCATCCCCGCTCGCGTGGGTGGTGAACGTTGCCTGACCCGGCAGCTCCCACTCGGGCGACCCGGTGGTGGTGAGGCCCATCCCCACCTGGGAGCTCACGGTGAACGTGAGCTGGTGAGCCTGGCCGTCGACGCTGCTGAACGCGTCGGTGATGACGACGACACGGCCGGAGGCGGTCTGCTCGATCGTCCGGTCGTCGACGACCCCGCTCGGCGTCGGGGTGGTGCTGTTGACCTCGAGCGTCTCATGCTCGGTCAGCGTGAGATCCCCGGAGGACCCCGCCTGCGTCGCGGTGAGCGGACCGTCGAGATTGACGCCGACGACACCCTGCCCGTCGATCTGCAGGGACGGGGTCCCGCTTTGGGAGAAGAGCGAGTCGCCGCACAGCACGCTCGGGCTGTCGAACGTGGCCATGACGTCCGGTGGCGGTGTCTGCAGCACCATCGAGGCGAGACCGCCGCAGCTGGAGCCGAGCGTGGCATAGCGGTCGAGGGCGTCGGTCTGAGCCGAGTCGACCGTCTCCACGGCCGGCGCGGAGGTCGCGTAGTCGGGCTGCAGAAATCCGGAGGTGGTGCCGGCGAGGATGGGACCGGCGTAACCGCTCAGATCGGTGGGCGTCTGCCCGGCCGGCACCGCCGCCAGGCGGCACTCCGGCGGAGCCATCTGGCTCAGCACCGAATCAGGCACCTGGACCGAGAAGGTGCCGTCAGCGCCGACCGGGACGCTGCTCGCCAGCACCGTCGCAAACGCGTACGCGCCCGCGGCATGCGTGTAGCAGTCGACGTCAACGGCGGAGGTGCCCAGCGCGGTCCCGGTTGCCGTCCCCGACACCGACACGCTGCCCGCGGCGGCACCGAGGTCTGAGTAGTACGTGAGGTTCGCCGGACTCGTGATGGTGGTCCCGGTCACGTCAGCCCACGCGGCGGGAGCCGCACAGAGCAGACTCACGGCCGCCGCGACGGCCACGGCGAAACCTCGCCCCAGCCCAAGCCGGAGCGGGCGACCGACACGGCTCGACGTCGTCCTCCCCCCAACAGCACGCATCGCACGCCATCATATCCCGGAAGTTGGTTGATCGGCAACCGGGCCCGGTCCCGCCCCGCTCAGCGTGCGAACGGGCGGCGGTGGGCCTGACCGAGGCTGTCGAGCACCGCCTCGAGGGCGGCGCTCGAATCAGCCGTCACGGTCACCCGGGTGCCCCATCCGGAGGGTTCGATCCGCACCGTGCCGCTTGCGCGCTCACCCTCCCAGGCGACGGTGGTCTCGGGTTCGAGCCGCGTGATGCGAATCTCGCCAAAGGCGTCGAGGTGCCGCGCCAGCGAGCCCACGTCGCTGCACGCGGCCCACAGCTCCGGGGCGGACTTGACGAGGGTCCGCACGGCGGTCAGCTCGGTCATCACCTCGGGGTTCGCGCCCGGTCGCGCGGAGTCCTGCGCGTGGTCGCCGACCTGCAACGCCCGTCCCGGCGGGAGGCCTATTTCACGACCATGAGGAAGGTGGTCACGACGACGATCACGCCGAGCAGCGCGTTCACCTGGTCGGCCCGGCCGCGGGCGGCGAGGTACTCAGCGCTCCAGGTCACCTCCCGGGCGGGGCCGGAGGCGGCGAGGTCACGCTCGGCCAGGTCGGCGAGGCGGCCGATCTGGCGGATCACGACCGCGCCCTCCAGGCCGCCGATGACGAGCGCCGCGGCGATCCCCCACTGCACGTAGAACCGGCTCCACTGGTGCTCATAGGCGGCCAGGTAGACCCCCGCGATCACCACCATCGCCAGCCCCGGGTTGACGAGGCTGCGGCCGAGCAGGCGGCGCACCCGCAGGATGCCGGGCACGGCGCGGCGATCGAGCCGCTCCGCGGCCATCACGATGAACGGGTGGACGAGCAGCAGCCCGAACGCGGCGACGACGAACACGACATGGACGGCCAGGGCGACCTGCCAGAAGTAGACGGCGGTGATGAGCAACGTTCTCGGTCCTCGGGTCAGGTGGTCGGCTGGTAGCGGCCAAAGATGTCACGCAGGGCCCCGCAGACCTCGCCGACGGTGCAGCGCTCCCGAAGGGCCTCGCGCAGGGCGGGCAGGAGGTTCTCGGTGCCCCGGGCGGCCTGCCGGACCGCGTCGAGCCGGGCCGCGACAAGCGCGGGATCGCGAGCGGCCTTGAACGCGGCCAGCCGCTGCACCTGCTCACGCTCGGCGGCCGGATCGACCCGCAGGATCTCCGGGACGCTCACCTCATCCTCGACGAAGCGGTTGACCCCGACCACCACGTCCTGACCGGTGCGGTAGCGCTCGTGGTACCCGTACGCGGACTCCTCGATCTCGCCCTTGATGAACTCGATCGCGTTCACCGCCCCACCGAGCGCGTCGACCCGGGCGATCAGCTCGCCGGCCCGCGCCTCGATCTCGTCCGTCAGCGCCTCGACGAAGTAGGACCCCGCGAAGGGGTCGACGGTGTCGGCCACCCCGGACTCGTGGGCGAGGATCTGCTGCGTGCGCACCGCGATCCGCGCCGCGTGCTCCGTGGGCAGGGCGAGCGCCTCGTCGAACCCGTTGGTGTGCAGCGACTGCGTCCCGCCACAGGCCGCCGCGAAGCCCTGCAGCGCGACCCGCACGATGTTGTTCTCCGGCTGCTGCGCGGTGAGCGTCACCCCGCCCGTCTGCGTGTGAAAGCGCAGCTTCATCGACCGCTCATCCACGGCCCCGAATCGGTCGCGCATGATCCGCGCCCACATCCGCCGGGCCGCACGGAACTTGGCGACCTCCTGAAAGACGTGGTTGTGCGCGTTGAAGAAGAAGGCCAGCCGGGGGGCGAAGTCATCCACGGCGAGCCCCGCGTCGAGCGCCGCCTGCACGTAGGCGATCCCGCTGGAGAGCGTGAAGGCGACCTCCTGGACGGCCGAGCAGCCCTTCTCGCGGAAGTGGTAGCCGGAGATCGAGATGGTGTTCCAGCGCGGGATCCGCTCCCGGCAGTACGCGAACAGATCGGTCGTCAGTCGCATCGCTCCGGCGGGCGGATAGATGAAGTTGCCGCGCGCGATGTACTCCTTCAGCACATCGTTCTGGACCGTCCCGCGCAGCTCCCCGGCCGGGACCCCCTGCTCCTCGGCCACGAGCTCGTAGAGCAGCAGCAGCACGCTCGCCGGAGCGTTGATCGTCATCGACGTCGAGACCCGGTCCAGCGGAATCCCGTCAAAGGCCGCCCGCATGTCCTCGATGCAGTCGATCGCCACCCCCGTGCGCCCGACCTCCCCCAGGCACCGCGGATCGTCGGAGTCGAGCCCCAGCTGGGTCGGGAGATCGAACGCCATGGAGAGCCCGGTCGACCCCTGGTCCAGCAGGTACCGGTAGCGCGCGTTGGACTCCCGCGCGCTCCCGTAGCCCGCGTACTGCCGGATCGTCCAGTGCTGGGTGCGGTACATCTCCGGGTGCACGCCCCGGGTGTAGGGGAACTGGCCCGGCTCACCGAGCCGTTCGCCGAGCCCGGACGCGAGGTCGGACTCGGCGTACACGGGGGCGAGCTCGATCCCGGAGTCGGTGAACCGACGTGGATCCTCCGGCCCCACCACCGGCGCGACCGATCGATGCTCTCGCTCGACCATGGCAGCAGCTTACGGCCCCGCGTCACGCGCCGGGGCTCGCGAGCTACAGCACCTTCGAGAGGAACGACCGCGTGCGCTCGTGCTTGGGCGCACCGAGGACCTCGGCGGGGGAGCCGGCCTCGACCACCACGCCGCCGTCCATGAACACGACGGTGTCGGCGACCTCGCGGGCGAAGCCGATCTCGTGCGTGACGACGACCATCGTCATCCCGCTGCGGGCGAGGTCCCGCATCACGTCGAGCACCTCGCCGACGAGCTCCGGGTCAAGCGCCGAGGTCGGCTCGTCGAAGAGCATCAGCTTCGGGTCCATGGCCAGGGCGCGGGCGATCGCCACGCGCTGCTGCTGCCCGCCGGAGAGCGCCACCGGGTGGGCGTGGTACTTGTCCTTGAGCCCGACCCGGTCGAGCAGCTCGCAGGCGCGCCGCTCGGCCTCCTCGCGTCCGCGGCGGCGCACGAGCGTCGGCGCGAGCGTGACGTTCTGCAGCGCGGTCATGTGCGGGAACAGGTTGAACGACTGGAAGACCATCCCGATCTCCTGGCGCTTCTGCGCCACCACCCGCTCATGGAGCTCGTAGAGCTTGCCGTTCGCCTCGCGGTAGCCGACGAGCTCGCCGTCGACCGAGAGCCGTCCCGAGTTGATCTTCTCGAGGTGGTTGATGCAGCGCAGGAAGGTCGACTTGCCCGAGCCGGACGGCCCGAGCAGGCACATCACCTCGCCGCGGTCGACCGTGAGGGTGATCCCCTTCAGCACCTCGTTGGCCCCGAAGCGCTTGTGCACGCCCTCGGCCTTCACCATCACGTCGCTCACCGGAGGCCCCCTCCTCCACCGGCGCCCAGGGACAGCCAGCGCTCCTTCATCGTCGCCTGCTGCGAGCGGCTGAACCCCTGACCGACCTTGCGCTCGAGGAAGTACTGGCCCACGTAGGCGATGCTCGTCAGCGCCAGGTACCAGATGCTCGCGACGATGAGCAGCGGGATCGTCTCGTAGTTCTGGGCGTAGATGTCGGACGCCTGGTAGTACAGCTCGGCGAAGCCGATCACCGAGGCGATCGAGATGTTCTTCAGCATCGAGATCGTCTCGTTGCCGGTCGGGGGCAGGATCACGCGCATCGCCTGGGGAAGCACGACCTTGCGCATGATCTGCAGCCGGTTGAGGCCAAGCGAGGCCGCGGCCTCGCTCTGACCCTCGGGCACCGAGATGATGCCGGCGCGCACGACCTCCGCCATGTAGGCGCCCTCGTTCGTGCTGAGGGCCAGAAACGCCGCGCCGAACACGGTGATGACCGAGTTGGGGTCGGCGTGGATGAAGGACGGTCCGAACGGCACGCCGAGGTCGATGTGCGGGAAGAGCGCCTTGATGTTGAACCAGAAGACGAACTGGACGAGCAGCGGGGTCCCGCGGAAGAACCAGATGTAGAGCCAGGAGGCCGTCTTCAGCACCGGGTTCGGCGACAGCCGCATGATGGCGAGGATCGTCCCCAGGATGACCCCCACCACCATGGCGAGCGCCGTCATGTACAGCACGGCGATCGCGCCAGAGATGATGCGGTGGTCGAACAGGTACTGCCCGACCACCGACCAGCCGAAGTTCTTGTTCGTGACGACGGCGCGGACGATCGACGCCGCGATCACCAGCACGATGAAGGCGCCGAGCCAGCGCCCGGGCCGGCGCACCGGAACGGCCTTGATGTCGTCAGGCCGTTCCGGCGCGATCTGAGTCAGCTCGGTCTGGTCCATGCCGAGACCAACTCTCTCCGATTTCGCCCCGCGTTGCTAGGGGAAGCGCAGAACGCTCAGCTGGTCGCCCCGTTGATCTTCACGCCCGAGGCCTTGATCGCGATGCTCGAGACCCCCCACTTCTTGAAGATCGAGGCGTAGGTCCCCTTCTTGACGAGATAGAGGAGCGCCGCGTGGACGGCCTTGGTGAGCTTCGTGCTCTTGGCGACGGCGAGACCGTACGGTGCGGGGGCGTACGCCGCGCCGACCAGCTTGAACTTGCCGTGCGACTGCTTCACCTGGTAGGCGGCCACGGGCGTGTCGGCGAACCCGACCTGGGCGTGCCCGGAGGCCACGGCCTCATTGGCGAGGTTCTGGTTCGGATAGACCGAGACGTTCACGGCCTTCTTGTGCGCCTTGGTGCACTTGCCGCTCTGGGTCTTGGCGTCGTTCTCCTCCGTGGTGCCCTGCTCGACGGCGACCGTGAGGCCGCAGATGTTGGCGATGCTTCCGATCTTCGTGCCACCCGAGGCGAGCGTGTAGAACGACTCGCCGACGTTGGCGTAGTCGACGAAGTCAACCTTCTTCTCGCGCGCCTTGGTGTCGGTGAACGAGGAGGCGCCGAGCATGTAGTGGCCGGCGGCCATGCCGGGGATGATGTTGTCGAAGGTGACGTTCTGGATCGTCGCCCGGAGGCCCATCACCTTCGCCAGCGCGTTCACCAGATCCGCGTCCATGCCGACGACCTTGCCGTTCTGGACGAACTCATCCGGCGCGTAGGTGGCGTCGGAGGCGACGGTGAGCAGGCCCTTGGCCTTGATCGCCTTGGGCACGAGCTTCTCGACGGATGGCACGCCCCCCGACGCCGCCAGGGCCGGCGCGCTCGCACAGCAGGCGAGCGCGGCGGAGGCGCTCGCCACGACAATGATCTTTCCAACGATGGTGCGACTTCGCATAGGTGCTCCTCCAAGTAGACGGCTCGGCAGGCGGCACGAGCCAATGCGCGCAGCATACGAAACCGTGCCGGGGTTGGCACGCGCGCAAACATCCCCCTAACGCAGGGAGGATGCTCGGATCAGGCGACCGTGTCGGCGGCGCCGAACAGCTCCCGCACGTGCTCGTCGACCCGCGACGCCGGCAGGCGCGTCGAGAGCGCCCAGAAGTAGATGACGAGGCTCCAGCCCGCCGATGCGGCGAGGCCGCCCCACAGGCCGAGGTCATTGTTGCCGCCCTGGCTGAGGACGTGCTTGAACACCCCGACACCACCGAGGATCCCGCCCGAGCCGAAGCCGCCGAAGTACGAGATCAGGCCCATGCCGATGAGGTACGCCGCGAGCCAGGGCGCCGCCTGCCAGTCGATCCGCGGTGCGTGCTCGTTCATCCGGAAGGCGGCGGAGAGCAGGAACAGGAAATACCCGATCAGGATCGCGATCAGCAGGGTCGAGTACGTGCTCCAACCCGACCAGTAGACGATCAGGTTCGAGCAGACGAAGGCCAGCGGCGTCAGCACGCGCTCGCCAGGCAGGTGGAACGGCCGGGGCAGATCGGGCTTCTGCAGCCGCAGCGCGCCGAGGGCGAGCGGGGCCCCGGCGTACATCAGCACGGAGGCCGAGGTGACGATGCCCACGAGCTTGCCCCAGCTCGGGAACGGGAGCAGGAAGAGGCAGCCGACGAGGGCGGAGAAGACGATGCCGAACACGGGCACGCGCTCCAGGGCGGTGCGCTCGAAGATCTGGGGCACGTAGCCGTTGCGGGAGAGCCCGTAGCTGATCCGCGAGGAGACGGTGATGTAGACGAGGCCCGTCCCGCTCGGCGAGGCGACGGCGTCGATGCGCAGCAGGAGCGCCAGCCACACGAGGCCCGCCACCCTGGCCACCGAGTAGAACGGCGCCTGGTTGAGCGCCTTCAACGCGGCGCTGTGGCCCGGCGTGGCGAGGCTCGTCCAGGTGTGGCCGTGCTCGAGCAGCGCCGGGTTGAGCGCGGCGATGAAGGCCACCTGGACTGCGATGTAGATCGCGCAGCCGATCAGGATCGAGCCGATCACCGCGCGCGGCACGTCCCGCTGGGGGTGGGCCGCCTCGCCGGCGAGCTGCACCGCCTGCTCGAAGCCGAGCAGCGAGAAGACGATGCCGCCGCTCGGGATGCCGACCAGGATCGACTTCACCGCGGCGCCGTGGATGAAGAAGCCGCCTCCGCGCGTGAAGTTGCCGCCGTGGAAGTGGGTCACGACGAGCACGACGAAGGTGAGCACCGGGATCAGCACCTTCCAGGTCGTCACGCCGTTGTTGATGCGGGCGAACCAACGGACGCCGAGCAGGTTCAGGGTGACGAAGAAGAACAGCAGGCCGATGGCCACCGCCCAGCCGAGCCCGTGCAGCGTGCCGGTGCCCGCGTCATAGAAGCCCGCGGCCCAGCGGGCCGAGGAGAGGTACTGGACGGCGGCGAGCACCTCGATCGGCGCGACGGACGCGGCCTGGATGTAGGCCATCCAGCCGAAGGTGGCGCCCGCCAGGCTCCCGTAGGCGTAGTGGGGGAAGCGGCTGGTGCCGCCGGCCACCGGGAACATCCCGCCGAGCTCGGCGTGGATCAGCGCGAGCACGAGCACGATCAGCGACGCGACGCCCCAGCCGATCAGGGCCGAGGGACCGGCGATCGTCGTCGCCGTCAGGGCGCCGAAGAGCCATCCCGATCCGATCACCGAGCCCTCGGAGCTCCACAGGAGCCCGAAGAAGCCGACGTTGCGATTCAGGGCCTCACCCCGGGCCCGAGGTGGCTGCTGTGTGGTGGTTCCGTGCACGACCTCTCTCCTGGCGCGTCAACTGATGGTGCCTCTACGCTTGCCGGATGCGTGTGCAAATACGCCTGTTTGCCTCGCTGCGGGAGCGCGCCGGCTCCAGCGAGCTCACCCTCGAGCTGCCGGAGGGCGCGCGCGTGGCCGACGCGCTCAGCGAGCTGCGTTGGCTGACCGGGGACCTGCACGCCGTGCTCGCCGTCAACCGGGACTACGCGTCGCCCGCCACGCCACTGCACCCGGGTGACGAGCTCGCGCTGATTCCGCCGGTCTCGGGGGGCGGCGCCATGGTCCACGTGGCGATCCGGGACGGTGACCTCCGGGCCGAGGAGGTGACGGCGCGCGTGTCCGATCCGCGGGCCGGCGCCGTCGTGGCCTTCCACGGCGTGACGCGAGAGGTCCCGGCCCTCGAGTACGAGGCCTACGCGGAGATGGCGGCGGCGAAGATGCGGGAGATCGCTGAGACGGCCGCGACACGCCACGGCCTGTGCGCCGTCGCCGTCGAGCACCGGATCGGCACGGTCGCGCTCACCGAGCCATCGGTCGTGATCGCCGTCTCGGCGCCGCATCGCGCGGAGGCCTTCGCGGGCGCCCGGGAGATCATCGACCGGCTCAAGGAGCAGGTGCCGATCTGGAAGCGCGAGGAGGGGGAGTGGGTGGCGGGAGCCACCCCGCCGACGGCGCCGGGAGCGGGTGAGCCACCGGGCGGACACGGCGCGGTCGGGCCGTTCGGATAGATTCCGCCGCGATGCCAACCTCCCTGGTCACCGGCGGCGCCGGCTTCCTCGGGTCCCACCTCTGCGACGCGCTGCTGGCGAAGGGTCACCGCGTCATCTGCGTGGACAACCTCGAGACGGGCACGCTCAACAACATCGCGCACCTGCGCGACGACCGCTTCGTCCACCTGAACGTCGACATCATCGAGCCGTACTTCATCGATGAGCCGGTTGATTTCGTCTACCACTTCGCGTCCCCGGCCTCCCCGATCGACTACCTGCGCATCCCGCTGCACACGCTGAAGGTCGGCTCCTACGGCACCCACCACACGCTCGGGCTCGCCAAGCTGCACCGAGCCCGCTTCCTCACCGCCTCCACCAGCGAGGTCTACGGCGACCCGCAGGTGCATCCCCAGCCGGAGAGCTACTGGGGGCACGTCAACCCGATCGGCCCGCGCGGGGTCTACGACGAGGCGAAGCGCTTCTCGGAGGCGCTGACGATGGCCTACCACCGCCAGCAGGGGGTCGACACGGCGATCGTCCGGATCTTCAACACCTACGGGCCGAGGATGCGGCCCCGGGACGGCCGGGCAATCCCCACCTTCCTGCGGCAGGCGCTGCAGAACCAGCCGATCACCGTCTTCGGCGACGGGTCCCAGACGCGATCGTTCTGCCACGTGCAGGACCTGATCCGCGGGATCATCCTGCTCGCCGAGTCCGGCCATCACGAGCCGGTGAACATCGGCAACCCGAACGAGTTCACGCTGCTCGAACTCGCGCAGACGGTCATCGACGTCACCGGCTCGACCTCGCCGATCGTCCACGCCGAGCTTCCGACCGACGACCCGCAGGTTCGCCAGCCGGACATCACCAAGGCGCGCGAGCTCCTCGGCTGGGAGCCCGAGGTGGAGCTGCGCGAGGGACTCGAACGCACCCTGGCCGACGCCGGCCGCGACGCCCTGATCGGATTCCGCTACTGATGCCGCCCACGGACCGGTTCGTGATCAGCTTCGCGGCCGAGCCGCCGCAGCAGTCGCTGCCCCACGGGCGCTGGGCGGACGTGCTGCGCGAGCAGTTCGTCGCCGCCTGCGCCGACATCGACTCCGAGGGTGAGGAGATCGGCACGCCGGGAGAGATCCGCTGGTTCCCCGACCGCACCTTCTACGCCCGCACCTACGTTCCGGCGGTGGCCCGCACCGACGTCGGGTACGAGGTGTTCGGCTACGTCTCCTTCACGGATGCGGGCGAGGGGCCCGAGGATTTCGAGGCACGGGCCGACTTCACCGCGGATGTGGCCGAGGCCAATCCCGACTGGCGGCTCGACCTCAACGAGATGGTGCTCGGCAGCTGGCGAGGGGAGGCGGGCAGCAGCGCCGAGATGACCCTGGTCTGGGGCATGCCGCTGATCGCCGGCGGGGCCCTGGTGACCGCCGAGCTGGCCGACCACGCCGTCGACCAGTGCGAGCTCGTCGAGCAGCGCTTCACGTTGATCGCGGCGGACAACTACCGCGGTGACTACCTCGACATCAAGCTCTGGGACCGGCGCGGGGAGCCGCTGGCGGTCGAATCGCTCTATGCCGAGGACGACGGCGACGAGGAGCCCTCGGCGCCCGAGGCCGCCCTCGACCCACCCGACGCACCGCCCGGCGAGGCGCCCGCGTCGTAGCCGGCGCCGCTCGAGGGGGTTGATTCCCTCTAGGCTGGCGCGCGCGCCCTCGTAGCTCAATGGACAGAGCACGCGCCTCCTAAGCGCGGGATGCAGGTTCGATTCCTGCCGGGGGCACTACTACTCCGACTCCTCCGTCCCGCCCTCCGGCGTGATCGCCCCGCTCCGACCGTCGCAGCGAGGGGCGGCCCGGCCGCGTCGTCTAGATTCCGGGACATGCCAAACCCGCTTGTGCCGGCCCCGCAAGCGCCCTGCCTCTCGGTCGTGGTGCCCGCCTACAACGAGGCGGCGACGATCGTGACGCTCCTGACGCGGGTGCTCGAGTCGCCCTGTGTCGCGGAGGTCCTCGTCGTCGACGACGGGTCCACCGACGACACGCCGACGCTTGCGCGCTCGGTCACCGACTCCCGGCTGAAGGTGCTCACCCAGCCGCGAAATATGGGCAAGGGCGCGGCGCTGCGGCGCGGCTTCAGGGAGGCCACCGCGGAGTACGTGGTCGTGCAGGACGCCGACCTCGAGTACGACCCGGCCGAGTACCCGCACCTGCTGGAGCCTCTGCTGGCCGGCCGCGCGGACGTCGTGTTCGGCTCCCGGTTCCTCAGCGACCGCCCCCACCGGGTGCTGTATTTCTGGCACTCGGTCGCCAACAAGCTGCTGACGCTGGCCTCGAACACATTCACCAACCTCAACCTCACGGACATGGAGACCTGTTACAAGGTCTTCCGCCGGGAGGTCATCCAGCAGATCGAGCTGCGCGAGGACCGCTTCGGCTTCGAGCCCGAGGTGACCGCGAAGGTCGCGCGGGGTGGCTGGCGCATCTATGAGGTCGGAATCAGCTATTCGGGCCGCACCTACGCCGAGGGCAAGAAGATCGGCTTCAAGGACGGCCTCCACGCCGCCCGCTGCATCGTGCGCTACTCAGCCCTGGGTGAGCGGCTCGTCGGCAGCGACCGTTGACGCGTCCGCCCCGCGCGCCGGGCCCCGAAGGGGCGCGGCGATGCTCGCGCGGGCCTCGCCGGAGGACACGATTTATCTGGGCTAAAGCTGCCCGTCGTGCGTCGCGGCTAAAGTAGGCCGCCGTGAAGTCGGCTCTAACTCGACTGCCGCTTCTGCTGCTCGCGTCGCTGGTGCTGTGCGTGTCGACCGGGGCCGGTCTCGCGCTGGGCGCGACGCACAAGCGCCATCCGTCCAACCCGGCGCAGTACCAGTACGTCGAAACGGTGCCGACGATCAACGGTCACAAGGGCCACCGGACGACGCCGACGACCTCCGGCACGAAGCCGGGCACCCACCACACCTCGGGCACTGCGCCGGGATCGGGCACGAGCAAGGGCACCGCGCACCACAGAACCACGCGCCACCACCACCGGGTCACCAAGCGGGCCACGAAGAAGTCCCGCAAGCCCAAGACCACGACGACCCCGCACCGGGCGACACGTGTGCGTGGCGCCAAGTCGACCCACAACGCCGCCGGACTGACGGTGGCGGCCGCCACCGGCTCCGGCGGCGGCCTCGGCGTGTGGCTGCTGGTGATTCTGGCCGTGGTGCTGGTGGCCGGGTCGGTGGCCGGGGTTCTCAGGTACCGCCGCACCCGCTGATGGCAGTGGCGGCGCTGGGCCGAGAGCGGCTCCGTACTGTCGAATGGCTGCGCTCGCGCCGCCACACCACGCGGGCCCTCAGCGCCTGGGTGCTCACCCTGGTGCTCGTGCTGTACCTCGCCTTCAACAGCGGGGGGTACTCGATCACGACCCACGCGCAGGTCAGCATCGCCGTCTGGTGGATCGTCACCGTCTGCGCGGCCTGGGGATTGCTGCCGTTCAGCCGGGCCAGGGGCTCGGCCCGCGCCGCGATCCTGCTCTTCGCCGGGTTCACCGCCTGGACCGCCCTCGGGATCACCTGGTCGATCAGCCAGGGACGAAGCTTCGATGATCTCGCGCTCGTCAGTTGCTACCTCGGCATCCTCGTGCTCGCGGTGCAGGTCCATCACGAGCGCGAGGAGGCGCTCCGACGCACGGTCGCAGCGTTGGCGACGGCGATCGTCCTCATCGCCCTCGCCGCCGTCGCCTCACGCCTGTGGCCGAACCTCTTCCCGGGCTCCCAGAGCGCCTCGGCGATGCCGGGCAACTCGGGGGCCGCCAGGTTGGCCTGGCCGATCGGCTACTGGAACGCGCTGGCGGCGCTGATGGCCATCGGGCTGCCGTTGCTGCTCGGCCTGGCCACCTCCGCGCGGGCGCGCTGGGTGCGATCCGCCGCCGCGGCCGCCATCCCGTTGGTGGCACTGTGCGGCGCGCTCACGCAATCACGAGGAGCACTCGTCGAAGGAGCTGCGGGAGTGGTGGTGTTCCTCGCGCTCGCCCCCCAACGCGCCACCAAGCTGATCAGCGCCGCGATCACCGCGGGCGGGAGCGCGCTGCTGGTGGCGTACTCGCTCCGGGAACGGGCGATCACGAACGACACAGGCGTCTCCCATGCCGGTCAGGCGTGGATGGTGGCGCTGGCCGTGGTGGTGATCTGCGCGGGCGTGGGCCTCGCCCACGCGGTCGCGGACCGGAGGCTGTCCGCCGTCACCCTTCCGCGGCTGCTGAGCCCGGCGCCGCGACAGGCCCGCATCGCCGTGTTGGCCGCGCTGGTGCTGCTGGGCGTCGTCGGGCTCCTCGCCCACGGCCCCGCGCACCTCAGCCACGCCTGGAACAGCTTCAAGTCCGCCGCGGGCTCGTCGACCCCGGGCAACCACTTCGCCGCCAGCGGCGGCGAGGGGCGCTACCAGTTCTGGACCGCCGGCATCGATTCCGCCAGCGCCCATCCGTTCACCGGCTCCGGTCCGGGCACCTTCCAGCTGGATTGGCTTCCGCGGGCGACCGTCCCCGTCTACACGACCAACGCGCACTCCCTCTACGTCGAGACCTACGCCGAACTCGGGCTGATCGGCTTCCTGCTGCTGGCGGCCTTCCTCCTCACGGTCCTGGTCGTGCTCGTGCGTCAGGTGATCCGCAGCGAAGCCGGAGATCGCGTCAGAGCCGCCGCCGCCACGGCGGCCCTGACGGCATTCCTGGTCGGAGCGGCGATCGACTGGCTCTGGCAGCTGCCGGTCGTCGTGGCGGCGGTGCTGCTGCTCGCCGGCGCCGGCGTGGCGCCGCGCCGGGACGGCATCTCGGAGGGCACGGAGGGACGCGCCCCGGGCGCGCCACCGCGCGCCGCCTGGCCGGTTCGCGGCGTTGCGGTGCTGGTGGGCCTGGCCTGCATCGTCGCCGCCGCCTACCCGCTGGCGGCCGACCAGGCGATCCTCAACAGCCAGAACGCCATCGCCGCCGGGCACCTGACGGCGGCGATCAACGACGCCCGCGACGCGGTGGCCGTCGAGTCCGGTTCCGCCGCCGCGCAGCTGCAGCTCGCCCAGAGTCTCGGCGATGCCGGCCAGTACCGCGCGGCCATCGCCGCCGCCCGCGCCGCAACTCTCGCCGAGCCACAAGGTTGGAGCAATTGGTATGTGTTAGGGCAGCTCGACGTTGACCTCGGTCGCCTTGGAGCCGCCGAGTCCGCCTTTGTGCGGTCGCGAGCGCTGAACCCGCAGCTGTACCCATAGCCGCCTGTCGACCGACCGGGAGAATGTCGAGCACCGCTGATGCCAAAACGCCTTCTGAAGCTACCCACGTCCGCCGCGATCGTCCTGCTGCTGGCCTGTGCACTGGCCGCCGCCGCGGCGAGCGCCGCCCCCACGCCGCCGCGCCCGACCCTGCAGGGCGTGAGAATCAACCGGCAGGCGCCGCTGACCCTCGGGATCAGCAACAGCAATTCCACGCAGGCCGACCTCGAGTCAGCCAACGCCGCGCGCAACGCCATCTGGGCCGGCCGGGCCAAGAAGATCGGGGCCCAGATGGTCCGGATCGCCGTCTTCTGGAGCCAGATCGCCCCGAGCACGCCGCCCACCGGCTTCGTCGCCACCGATCCGAGCAGCGCCGGCTACAACTGGACGGCGCTTGACCAGCAGGTCCGTGCCGTCGCCTCGCACGGCTTTCAGGTCATGCTCACCGTCAACAACGCTCCCGCCTGGGCGGAGGGCGCGCACATGCCGAGCTGGGCGCAGCCGGGTTCGTGGAGGCCCAACCCCAAGGACTTTGGGCAGTTCGCCACGGCGCTGGCCAAGCGCTACAGCGGCTCCTTCCCCGACCCGCTCCACAACGGCAAGAAGCTTCCGCGCGTCCGCTTCTACCAGGCCTGGAACGAGCCGAACATGGCGTACTACATCACTCCGCAGTACCGGGATGAAGGGCCGGGGGCCAAGCGCAACGGCCCGGGCTGCCCGGTCAGGGACGGCAGCGCGCTCGAGTCGCCCGGCATCTATCGCGGCCTCCTGAACGCCTTCTACGCCGCCGTGAAGGGCGTCGACCGGACCGACACGGTCGTGTCCGCATCCGTCGACCCGTTCAGCCTGCCGAACTGCCAGCCGCACCTGGGCAACTACCGGGTCTCGGCGCTGCGGTTCGACCAGGCGCTGTTCTGCGTGAGCGGTGTGGACAAGCCGCTCCCCCGCTGCAGCCCGGCCCACCTCGACGCCTTTGCCGCGAACCCGTACGAGCCGTGGACGATCCCGGGACCGTGCGGTCGCGTCGAGTGCGGCCCTACCTGGAGCGCGCCGGATGGCGATGTGTCAATCGCGGACGTCGGCAAGCTGAACCAGGCGCTCACCGCCGCGGTCAGAGCCGGCAAGGTGCTGCCCCGCGGCAAGAAGCAGGGCTTCGTCACCGAGGTCGGCTGGGACCAGCAGCCGGTCGCCAAGAAGGAGAGTGTCTCGCAGGCGACCGCGGCGCTCTGGCAGGAGGAGGCGTATTACATCCTCTCCCACTCCGGCGTCACCGACGTCCTGTGGTGGCAGCTCGCGGACACCGCACCGTTCGATGGGTGGCCGGACGCGTCAGGGGAGTATCTGGCGAGCGGCAAGGCCAAGCCGAGCGCCACCGCCTACCGCTTCCCGTTCCTGGCCAACCGGGTCACCCCCGGCAGGGTCCAGCTCTGGGGTCGCGCACCGCAGGGCGGGGAGCTGACGGTCCAGGAGCGCTACCGGGGCAACTGGCTGCCCGTGGCAAGGTTCCATGTCGCCCCACTGGAGGTGTTCCAGGGTGACCTGAATCTCACGGGCACGGCGCTGTTGCGTGCCAAGGTCGGCGGGTACACATCGCTGGTCTGGAACCAGTCCGCGAAGGGCTCCCTGCTGCCCCCGTCGGCCGCCGCCTGATCCCTCTCGTCCGGACGCGGGCGTGCATGCCTCGGTATCAACTGAGGGATGCACGCCCGAATCTCGGTCGCCGTCCCGATCTTCCGACCTCGGCCGGAGCATCTCGCCGCCCTGTTCGCCTCGCTCACCGCGCAGACCGTGCCGCCCCTCGAGGTGGTCCTGAGCGAGGACCCGGCTGGGGGCACGGAAGCGCCGGCGGTGCCGGAGCGCCTGCCCAACGGCACCCCCGTCAGGCGCAGCCGCAACCCTGAGCGCCTCGGGATGGTGGGGAACTGGAACCGGGCCGTGGAGCTCACCGCGGGCGAGGCGGTGCTGCTGATGGGCCAGGACGACGTGCTGCTTCCGGCGGCCTGCGAGACGCACACGCGCGTCCTCCTCGAGCGTCCGTCGGCGTCGGCGTCGGCCAGCCTGCCGGAGTTCATCGACGAGTCCGGCGCCGCGCGGCCACCGGACCAGCGGTCCGTCGGCGTTCGGCGACTCGTCGAGCCGGGAGCTTGCTACGACCTGCCCTACGACGCTCTGGCCGTCCTCGCCCTGCTCTATGGCAATGTCACCGGCGAACCGTGCGGAACGTGCTTCCGCCGGGACGCCTGGGCGGCCGTCGGCGGGTACTCGGAAGCGTTCCGCCACTCCGCCGACGTCGACTTCATGCTGCGGATCGCCCGCCGGTGCGGGGCGATCCTGCTCTCCTCCGCCCCACTCAGCGCCCGGCGCATCCACGCCGGGAACGTCACGGCCGAGCACATCGCGCAGCGGGTCACCGCGGAGGATCGGGAACGGCTGTTCATCGATCATCGGGCGGCGCTCGCCGAACCCGAGCTGCGGCGGCGGGCGCAGGCGCGGTTGCTCACGCACGACCTGTTCGACGCGCTGCGGACACGGGACCCGCGACGCCTGCCCGTCGGCCAGTTGCGGCCGCGGCTGGCTCGCGCGGTCGCGGCCGACCTCTGGGAGAACCTCGGCGGGCGCCCGCGCGGAAGGGAGCTGATGGAGGCCCGCCGTGTCCGGTGAGGTGCGCGGCGCCGACGCTGAGCTGGCGGTCGTTCACCTGGTGTGGGGCCCGCTCGGCGTCGAGCCGCTCCGCCGATTCGTCGCCGCCTACACGGCCCATCCGGCGGGGCAGGAGCACCGTCTGGTCGTCGTCTACAACGGACTGGACGCCGGCGCCGACGTGGGGCCGTGGCGCGAGGCGCTGACGGATGTCCGGCACGAGGAGATCCACCTCACCTCCCCGATGCTCGACCTCGCCGCCTACCGCGAGGTCGTGGCCGGAGGCGATGCCGCCGCCTACTGCTTCCTGAACTCCTACAGCGAGCCGCTCGTGGCGGATTGGTTGCGACTGCTCGCCGGCCACCTGAGCGACCCCACCATCGCCGCGGTGGGCGCGACCGGCAGCTACGAGAGCATCCGTACGACCTCGCACCCGCTCACCCGGGTCCGCAAGCGCGACATCCCGGAGTTTCCCAACCCGCACCTGCGGACCAACGCGTTCGCGGTGCGGCGCGAGCACCTGATGCGCGTCGAGTGGCCGAGGATCTCCTCGAAGATGGACGCCCGCCGGTTCGAGAGCGGTTCCCACAGCCTCACCCGCCAGCTGCAGCGGTTCGGGCGGACGGTCGTCGCGGGACGTGACGGCCGCGCCTACGACGTGACGGCGTGGCGGGAGAGCCGCACCTTCCGCTCGGGAGACCAGTCGAACCTGCTCATCTCGGACAACCGGACCCGCGAGTACCTCGCGGCCTCCCGAGAGCGACGCGACGACCTGGAGCGGCGTGCCTGGCAGGCCCGGTGAGCCGCTTGAAAATCGCTGAAACACCTACTGCTATCGTCGTTTTCCGATGCCAGAGACGCTGATCACGCCGGGCGTCGGTGGCGGGCTGGCGGCACCGACCGGGCGTCCCATCGCCGTGTCGATCGCCGGCGCATCGAAGAGCTTCAAGCTGCCTCGCAACCGCGCCAGCACCCTGAAGGAACGGGTGCTCCAGCCACGGTCGGCGCGCACGTTCGAGTGGCTCCACGCCGTCCAGAACGTGAGTGTCGACGTGGAGCAGGGGGAGTTCTTCGGGATCGTCGGGCGCAACGGCAGCGGCAAGAGCACGCTGCTGAAATGCCTGGCCGGCATCTACCGGCTCGACGCCGGCACGATCATGCTCCGCGGCAGCCTCTCCCCGTTCATCGAGCTCGGCGTCGGCTTCAACATGGAGATGACGGCCCGGGACAACGTGATCATCAACGCGATCATGCTCGGCCTCTCGCGACGCGAGGCGATCGCCCGCTTCGACGAGGTCATCGACTTCGCGGAGCTGCACGACTTCCTCGACCTGAAGCTGAAGAACTACTCGTCCGGAATGCTGGTGCGGCTCGCCTTCTCGGTCTCGATCCTGGTTCGGGCGGACGTCCTGCTGATCGACGAGGTGCTCGCCGTCGGCGACGCCAACTTCCAGCAGAAGTGCTTCGACGAGCTCGAGCGGTTGAAGCGGCAGGGACGGACGGTGCTCTTCGTCACGCATGACATGGCGTCGGTCGAGCGCTTCTGTGACCGGGCGATGCTGATGAGTCACGGCAACGTGCTGGAGATCGGTGACCCGGCCACCGTCGCTCGGCACTACAACATCCTCAACTTCGCCACCGCCGCCGACGGTGAGGAGGCGGCCGCCGATGTGGTCGACGATCTGTCGACGGTGCACAGTGACGCGACGATCGTCGGGGTGTGGTGCGAGGACGAGGAGGGCGTCCGGGTCGAGCAGCAGGAGCACGGCCGCACCGGCTGTGTCGCCATCGAGGTCGAATTCAACCAAACCGTCCAGGACCCGATCTTCACGGCCACGCTCCGCAACCTGGCGGGCACGAAGGTGTGCTGCGTGTCGTCTCAGCCCGATCATGGCGAGACCGGCACGTTCCGCGCGGGAGATCGTGTGGTCTCCCGGCTGCGCTACGACAACTGGCTGGCGGCCGGTCGCTACGTCATCGACGCGTCGATCGCGCGTCACGGCACCGGCGCGGATGTGCTCGATTACCGTCCGGACGCGGTCAGCATCGTGATGTACGGTGCGAGGCCCACGGTGGGCGTCGTGGACCTCCCGTCCACCTTCGAGATCACCGCACGATGACGACCGAACTCGCCGCCGCGCAGAGCGCACCCGACGACCGCACCGAGCTTTCACCCGAGACGATCATCGAGCCCTCCGCGCTCGGCGGGGATTTCCGGCGGATGTGGAGCCTGGCGCTGACCCTTGGCACCACGGAGTTCCGGTTGAGGTATCTCGGCTCGTTCCTCGGCTACCTCTGGTCGCTGCTGCGCCCGATGATGTTCTTCGGTGTCATGTACGTGGTGTTCACGCAGATCTTCAAGCTCAGGTCCGGCGCGCACTACGGCGTGTACATGTTGTGCAACATCATCCTGTGGACGTTCTTCCTGGAGGTGACGAGCGCGTCGATCGCCTGCCTGGTCGCGCGCGAAGGTCTCCTGCGGAAGATGCGCTTTCCGCGGCTGGCCATCCCGCTCTCCGTCTGCCTGACCTCGTCGTTCACGCTGATGATGAACCTCGTGGTCGTCGTCATCTTCGCGCTGGCCAATGGGGTCGAGCCGCGCTGGACCTGGTTGGAGATGCCGGTGATCGTCGCCCTCTGGGCGATGCTCGCGCTCGGCGTCGGCCTGATCCTCTCGGTCCTCTACGTGCGCATGCGCGATGTTCAGCCGATCTGGGATGTCTTCTCGCAGATCCTCTTCTACGGGTCCCCACTGGTCTACACGCTCAGCCGGTATCCGGCTCATCTGCAGCAGTACGCGCTGATCAACCCGGTGGCGGCGCTCGCCACGCAGACGGCCCATGCCTTCGTCGACCCCAGCTACCTCTCCGCCAGCGCCGCGATGGGCGGCACCGTGCGTCTGCTCGCGCCGCTCGCCGTGATCGTCCTGGTGTTCGGCTGCGGTCTCTGGCTGTTCGTTAGGCGCGCACCGCTCGTCGCCGAGAATCTCTGAGCTGGGCCCGGCCGGGCCCGTGCCGGCCCCTCAGTGCCAGACCGGCAGAAACGGATCTCCGGCCTGGTAGGGGAGCCCCCAGCGGGCGCGCACGAACTCGATCTCCTCGGTGCTGACGCGGGGATCCCGGGACTTGGACTCGAAGTGGTAGAGCACCACGTTCGACATCCACAGCATCCGGTAGCCGGCGCGCGCGACCTTGTGCGCGAGGTCAACGTCGTTGTAGTTGCTCGGCAGCTTCTCACACAGGCCGCCGACCTCGACGAACGTCTCGCGGCGGATGGCGGCGCAGGCACACGTCACACCGGAGCACTCGCGGTTGACCACCAGGCAGGCGGCGTGACCCAGATCGCCCTCCCTCGCGCCGATGAAGGCGTGGGTGTAGGCCCCGTGGGCGTGCACGTGGCCGCCGTGTTGCAGGGTGCCGTCCTCGAACAGGAGCCGTGCGCCGGTCATCCCCACGTCCCGTTCCAGGAGCGGCGCCACCAGCTGCACGAGCCAGCCCTCCGAGCGGGCCTGGGTGTCATCGTTGAGCAGGACCACGACATCACCGTCGGAGGCGAGCACGCCGAGGTTGCATTTGCGGCTGAAGTTGAACTCCTCGTCGTAGGGCAGGAACAGCAGGTCCCCCTCGGGCACGACTTGGGCCAGCTCCGCCAGGACGCTCGGCCGGGTATCGGTGTCGTAGACGACCACCACCTGCACCGAGGCGTGGCCGGCCCGCTCGAGCGCCGAGCGCACGGCCTCGACCACGAAGCATCTGTTCTCGCCCCAGACCATGCCGGTCGCGCCGCGGGTGGGGATGACGATGCTCACCCGCAGGTCGGCCGGAATCGAGCGCGTGATCGCGTAGGTGCCGTCCGAGCGACCGTACGTGACCTCCGCCTCGATGCCGAGCCGGTCCAGGTGCGCCTGCACCGCGCTGACACCGTTCGTCCACGCCTCCGGCTTCTCCGCGATGTCGTGCGCGGTGGACCCCGGCAGGATCCTCCAGCTGTACAGACACTTCGGCACGTGCACGACCCTGCGCGCCCGCTCGACGACCTTGAGGATCAGGTCGTGGTCCTGGGCGCCGTCATAGCGGCTGTCGAATCCGCCGACGGCTCGAACCAGATCCGTGCGCAGGACCGACAGGTGGGTCGCGTAATTGTGGTTCCGCAGCCGCTCGAGCGACCAATCGGGCTTCTCGAACAGGCCGAAGTACACGCCACCCTCCGTGAGGCGATCCTCGTCGGAGTAGAGGTAGTCCACCTCGGGCTCGCGCGTGATCGCCTCCGCCATCACCTCCAGCGCGTCCGCCGCAAGCACGTCGTCGTGATCCAGCAGCGCGATGAACTGCCCGCTCGCCGCGGCCACCGCGTCGTTTGAGGCGGCCGAGATGCCGCCGTTCTCCCCCCGCCGGAGGACTCTGATCCGTCCATCGGAGCGGGCCGCCTCCTCGAGGATCGGGAGGATGTCCGGATCCGGCGAGCGGTCGTCGACCAGGATCAGCTCCCAGTCCTGGAAGGTCTGCGCCTGCACCGACCGGATGGCGGCGCGCAGAAACCGTGGCGGCGGGTTGTAGACCGGGGTGATGACGCTGAACAGCGGCGCCACGCTCACCCCACGCGCGGGCGGTAGACGCCGAGCAGATACCGAGCGAGGCGCTTGACCGGCCCGAACCGCAGGACCACGTTCAGCCGCAGGGCCTTGCCCACCTTGACGACGAAGAGGGCCGCCTGCATCTCGCGACTCTCCAGCTGGGGGCCCGCGTGATTCCTGAGCTGGCCGAGCTCCGCCTCATAGCCGATCGCGTGATCACGAAGGGTGAGAAGCCGGTGTTGCGCGTCCGCCAGCTCGCTCCTGGTGCGAGCGAGCTCGGCTCTGAGGGTTGCCAGTTCGTCGCCCGCCTCATCACGGTGCGCTGTCGGCGCGGCCTCCACGCCTCGAGCGTAGCAACCCGTGGCGCAGCCCGCGCGGGCCGCGCCACGCCGGGCCGGCACACCCGTCGATGCGGGCTCCCGGCCCCCGTGACCCACCGCGCCCACGGGCGAGCGACCCACGACTCAATATCATGCCGGTCGTCCGGCGCCCCGCGGATTGGGTCTAAGCTGGGGCCGTGGTCGTCTGGCCTCGCGCTTCACCGATGCGCACCTGACGTGCGAGAAACGAACCGGAGGACACGTGACGAGGAAAAAGGCACTCATAACCGGCATCACGGGTCAGGACGGCTCATATCTGGCGGAGCTGCTGCTCGCGAAGGGGTACGAGGTGCACGGGATCATCCGCCGAGCGTCGACCTTCAACACCGCCAGGATTGACCACCTCTACGTCGACCCGCACGTCTCCGACGCCCGTCTGTTCCTGCACTATGGCGACCTCTCGGACGGAGCCCGCCTGGTGACACTGCTGGCCGAGGTGCAACCCGACGAGGTGTACAACCTCGCCGCGCAGTCGCACGTGCGGGTGTCGTTCGACGAGCCCGAGCACACGGCTGACACGACGGGGACCGGAGCGATCAGGCTCCTCGAGGCGGTACGCCTCTCCGGCGTGCACACCCGGTACTACCAGGCCTCCACCTCCGAGCTCTATGGTGCGGCTCCGCCGCCGCAGTCGGAGTCAACGCCGTTCTACCCACGGTCACCCTACGCCGCCGCGAAGCTCTACAGCTACTGGATCACCAAGAATTACCGCGAGGCATATGACCTGTTCGCCGTCAACGGGATTCTCTTCAACCATGAGTCTCCGCGGCGAGGTGAGACGTTCGTGACGCGCAAGATCACCCGAGCCGCGGCGGCGATCGCCGCGGGTCAGCAGGAGTACCTGTACCTCGGAAACCTCGACGCCGTGCGTGATTGGGGATACGCCCCGGAGTACGTCGAGGGCATGTGGCGGATGCTCCAAGCCGATGAGCCCGAGGATTACGTCCTGGCCACCGGGATGGGGATCACCGTACGTGACTTTCTCCAGATCGCCTTCGAGGAGCTGAACCTGGACTGGGAGAAGCATGTTCGCATCGACGAGCGCTACCTCCGTCCCACGGAGGTCGACGCGCTGATCGGAGACCCCACGAAGGTGCGCGAGGAGCTCGGCTGGGTGCCGACGGTCGACGGTCGGGAGCTCGCCAGACTGATGGTCCGCGCGGACGTCGAGATGCTGAAGAACGCCGGCACCCCTTGGGTCGACAAGGTCGACCTGCCGGCCTGGTCCACCGCATAGCTCATCGGTCACGGCGAGACTCGTGGCCCCCGCGTGCCGATGAACGACGCAGCTGGTGCCGGCGATCGACGCTCGTCCGGCATCAAGCGCTCCGGCCTCGCGGGGATCGTGGCCAAGGGGACGAGCGCGGGTCTCTCCTTCCTGTTGTTGCCGGTCCTGGTCCGGTCGCTCGGTCGGGACAGCTACGGTGCCTACGCGGCGGCGACCACGGTCGCCATGTTCCTGACCTGGTCCGACCTCGGCGTGGGGCTCGCGCTCGTGTCCCGCCTGGCCAGGGCCACCTCCGAGTCAGACACCGACGCGGCGCGGCTCATCGTCGCGAACACCTGGTCGATCATGTGGATCCTGGCCCTGATCCTGGTCCCGCTCGGGGCGGTTTCGTCCTGGATCATCCCCTGGCCCAGTCTGATCAACGCACACATCCCGGCCCACGACATCGAGCTGGCGCTCGATCTCTACCTGGCCACGACGTTTCTGGGCGTTCCCGCGGGACTTGGCCTGCGCATCATGCAGGCGCACCAGCAGGGGGTTCGGGCCAACCTCTGGGTCCTCTGCTCAACCTCCGCCGGAGCCGTCGCCCCGGTGCTGCTCGCCGTCTCGCACGTGCCCTTCTGGGCGGTGCTGGCCAGCGGGAATGTCGCGATGCTGATGGTGAACGGCACGCAGACGATCGCCGTCTTTCGGCGGAACCGTCATCTGCTGCCGCGGACCGGTGATGTCGAGTTCACCAGCGCACGACGAACCCTGGGCAGCGGAACGCTGTTCCTCACGCTCAACCTGGTCGTCGCCTTCGCCTACCAGGCTGACACGCTCGTGATCTCCTCCGTTCTCGGCGCCCGCTACGCCGCCGTGTTCGCGACCAGCGCGAAGCCCTTCGCGCTGCTGTTCGATCTCGCGGCGATCTACAACCTGCAGCTCTGGCCGGCGATCGCGGAGGCGAACGCCAGCGGCGACGCGGACTGGGTCAAGACGGCGCTCTGGAAATCAACGCGCCGGATGTGCGTCGTCGCCCTGCCGATTCTGCTCGTCGTCGTGGTCGTCTGGCGGCCCCTGATCGGGGTGCTCTTCGGTCCGGGCTTCACGCCCCCGTGGTCACTGGTGATCGCGCTCGGTGTCTGGACGTTTCAACAGATCGTGGGCAACCCGGTCGCGATGGTCCTGAACGGCCTGTCCGTGGTCGGCTTTCAGGTCATCGCCTCGGTGATCATGGGAGCCGCCAACCTCGCACTGTCGATCGTCCTCGCCCATCGGATCGGGGTGTCGGGTCCGGTCTGGGCGAGCGTGGTCACCCATGCGACGCTGCTGCTGGTGCCGTCGCTGGCCTACGCGCGCTGGTTCCTGCCGAGGAAGCTGCAGGCCCGACCGGCCGTGAACGGGATCGCCTGACCGTCGCCGCGCGGGTCCGGGCGATCCGGCCGTCGCGGGGCTCCTCGGTACGATCAGGGCTCTGGGCACGGTCCGCGGCATCGGTTCGCTGTGTGCCGCCAGCCACGTTCAGAAAGGTTCATGCTGTGACTTATCGCGTACCACTCTCGTACAACTCGGTTGGCGAGGCAGAGATCGAGGCCGCCAACGCCGTCCTGAGAAGTGGCTATCTGACGCAGGGTTCCAGGGTCTCTGAGTTCGAGGCGAAGCTCGCCGAGTTCCATGGCGTCCGCCACGCCGTGCTGGTCAACTCCGGCTCGTCCGCCAACCTGGTGGGCATCGAGGCGGCGGTGTACCTGTCGCAGCTGCGGCCCGATCTCACCGGTGGGCCGATTCTCACCGGCGACGAGGTCGTGATTCAGGGCCTCAACTGGCCCTCGACGCTCAAGCCGATCGTCAACCATGGGCTGATCCCGGTCCTGTGCGACGTGGACCCCGAGACGCTGAGCGCGACGCCCGAGCACATCGATGCCGTCCGGACCGAACGAACCCGCATGGTGATCGCCGTGCCGGTCCTGGGGAACCCGGGCGCGCTCGACGAACTCGAGGCGTACTGCCGGGAAACCGGCCTGCTGCTGTTCGTCGACGGCTGCGAGAGCCTCGGCGCCGTCACTCCGGCCGGTCGTCGCGTGGGGAGCATCGGCCTGGCCACGGCGTTCAGCTTCTACTTCTCGCACCACATCACCACGATCGAGGGAGGCGTGGTCCTCACCGACGACGATCACCTCGCCGACCTCTGCTACGCCCTGCGGGCACATGGCTGGTCGCGCAACCTTCGCCTGGAGGAGTTCCTGGACCTTGACACCTCCCGTGTCGATCCCCGGTTCTGCTTCGTGATTCCCGGATACAACGTCCGTTCGACGGATCTGAACGCCGCCATCGGACTGGTGCAGCTCGAGCGGCTCGAGGAGATCGTGGCGGCGCGCCAGCGCATCGCACGCAACCGTGTGGCGGCCCTCGCCGAACATCAGGATGTCGTCACCGTGCCCGGCGGCAGCTACGGGGACGGACACAGCTGGATGACGTTCCCGATGGTGTTCGCCACCAACGAGGCGCGAGACCGGGCCCAGAGCCGCCTGGAGGAGCTCGGCGTCGAGACTCGGCCGATCATCGTGGGCAACACGCTGCGGCACCCGCTGGCACGGAACCTCGCGTTGTCCCCCGACCAGCGCGAACTCCCCGTCTGTGATGCGATCTTCGAACGCGGGCTGATGATCGGGCTCAATCCCAGCTCCGACGAGGAGACGGAGACGTGGGTGCATCACTGCCTGCGTGAGGCGGCGCGTGACCGGTAGCGTCGGGGTCACCGGCGCCCGGGGAGTCCTTGGTCGTCGCATCGTCGAAGCGCTCGCGGCGTCGGGCGTCCGGGTCACACCCTTCCCGGGAGACGTCCGCAACGTCGCTGAGATCGAACCGTGGCTGCGTGAGCACGAGCTCGACACCGTCATTCACAGCGCCGCCATTGTGCCGGTCCGGGTCGTGGCGACCGATCCGGGGACTGCGGTCGCGGTCAACGCCGGCGGGACGGCGAACCTCGCCGCCGCGTGTGCCGCCGGCGGGAGCCAGCTCGTGTACATCTCAACGGCCCATGTCTACGCCCCGTCGTCGGGTGTTCTGGACGAGTCGGCGCGCGTTGCCCCGGTGAGCCTGTACGGGCTGACGAAGCTGCAGGGCGAGGAGTGGTGCCGCCGACTCGCGCCCGAGTCGCTGATCCTGCGGGTCTTCAGCTTCTTCGATGACCGGCAATCCGAGGAGTTCATGGTGCCGAGCCTTCACCATCGACTCGTCTCGGCCGAGCCCGACGCGCACCTGCAGGTGCGTGGCCTCACCAGCACCCGCGACCTCGCCAGCGCGGAGTGGCTCGGCCGCGTGATCGGGTCGGCGGCGCTGTCCGGCGCGACGGGCACGGTCAATTGCGGAACCGGCGTCGGTTCAACCGTTGGGCAGGTGGCGGAGATCCTGCGTGTCGCCACGGGCCGCACGGACGTCGACCTCGTTCCCGCTGACCAGGATCCGCCAACCGCGCTCGTCGCCGAGACCGGTCGGCTGCGGCAGATCCTCCCGCAACTGCGTGAATTCGACCTGACGGCGAGCCTCACGGAGTACGTGCATGCACGCTCGCTCTAGACCCCTCGTCTCCTTCGTCGTCCCCACCCTGAACCGCCGGGGCTACGTGAACCGGGCGGTGCGCAGCTGCCTGGCCCAGCAGAGCGACACGGTGGACGTCGAGGTCATCGTGCTCGACTCCTGCAGCGACGACGGATCATGGGAGGAGCTGGTCGCAGAGTTCGCGCAGGACGCACGTGTCAAGCTGCTCCAGAACGAGCGCGGGCGAGGACCGACCGCCAGCTGGCTCGACGGGGCGGCGCACGTGACCGGGGACGCGGCGACCTTCGTGTGGTCCGACGACTACCTCTTTCCCGGGTTCGTCGAGCTGCTGCTGCCGCCGATCCTGGCCGGAGCGTCGCTGGCCTTCGGCGAGGGTATGGTTCGAGACATCGATACGGAGTCCGTCCCGTCCGTCCCGCCACCGCCGCGGATCACCCTGGACGGTGCCCGCGCCACTCGTTCGTTTCTCTGCGGTCTCGACCGAGAGCTGGGCCACCTTCCGGCGAGCCCCGCCTGCGCGCTCGTCGCGGCCCCCGCGTTCACGCTCTGGGCGCGGACGGTCGAGCCCTTCTCAACCAGAACGCCGCTCGTCAGCCAACTGCTCTGGCGACGAGCGATCGGCCCCGACCTGCTGCTGTTTCTGATCGCGGCCGCGCAGGCGGCGCCGATGGGCTCCGCCGCCGCGTTCCGGGCTCCCGTGTGCCAGTTCTCGGCCCACGCCGGCTCAATCACCGTCTCGTCGTCACGGTGGCGGATCCAGCTCGGATATTGGCTGGCCCGGGCGCTGTGGTTCACCGGGATCGCCCCGCAGCCGATCCTCGACGAGCCGGGTCGGGCTGAGGTCACCGCCCGACTGCTCGCGCACGGCCTGCTGTTGACCCTCGGCACGCCGCGCGGCACCACCGCGGAACTGTCCCGCTGGCGCGTGATGCGGAGCCTGTTGGGAGCCGTCGTGTCCGTGCTGCGCCAGAGCCGGTCGCGGCCACCGGCGGTGCTGCGTGAGCTGGTCAGAGTCGCGGGACGGCAGGCCATCGGTCGCGTTCGCCCACGACGCGGTGAGGCTTCCGCATGACCGACGGCGGGTTCGAGCTCGAGCGAGACGCACCGTTCTACGTGGCCGGCCACCGCGGCCTGGTTGGGGGGGCGATCTGGCGCGCCCTGAGCGCTCAGGGTCACACGAACCTGGTGGGCCACACCTCACGCGAGCTCGATCTCCGTGACCGCGCCGCGGTCTTTGACTTCTTCGCCACCGCCCGACCGTCCTACGTCGTGCTCGCGGCGGCCAAGGTCGGTGGGATCCTGGCCAACAACACCTATCCGGTCGAGTTCCTGTCGCACAACATCCAGATCCAGACCAACGTGATGGACGCCGCGCTCGAGTTCGGTCTCGACCGGCTGCTGTTTCTCGGTTCGTCCTGCATCTACCCGAAGCTCGCTGAGCAGCCGATCCGCGAGGACTCACTGCTCACGGGGCCCCTGGAGCCGACCAATGACGCCTATGCGATCGCCAAGATCGCGGGCATCCTGCAGGTGCAGGCGGTCCGGCGCGAGTACGGCAGGCGCTGGATCTCCGCCATGCCGACCAACCTCTATGGGCCGGGGGACAACTTCTCCGAGGCCGGCTCGCACGTCCTTCCGGCCCTGATCCGCCGCTACGACGAGGCGCTGCGCTCCGGCGCCGACTCCGTCACCAACTGGGGCACCGGATCACCGCGCCGGGAGCTGTTGCACGTCGAGGACATGGCCGCCGCATGCCTGCATCTGCTGCGGCACTACGACGGTCCCCAGCAGGTCAACATCGGCACCGGGAGCGACGCGACCGTGCGGGAGATCGCCCAGATCGTGGCGGATGCCGTGGGGTTCAGCGGTGAGACCAGATGGGACACCAGCAAGCCCGATGGCACCCCACAGAAGCTGCTCGACGTGAGCACGATCAACCGCCTCGGGTGGCACGCCTCGATCACACTGCGCGACGGGGTCGCGCAGACGGTGGAGTGGTTCCGCAGGGAGTTCGGTGACGTGAGGGGCATCACCGGATGACCCCGTTCTCCATCATCACCATCTGCCGCAACAACCTGGACGGTCTGCGCCTCACCGTCGAGTCGGTCCTCTCCCAGACGCTGCCTCCGGCGGAGTTCATCGTCGTCGATGGGGCGAGTGCCGACGGGACCGTGGAGTGGCTGGCCGCGCGCGAATTCCCGGCGTATCTCTCCTGGGAGTCCGAAGCTGACACCGGCATCTACGACGCGATGAACAAGGGGCTGCGCCGTCGCCGCCAGCCGGGCCTCGTCATGTTCCTCAACGCCGGTGACACGTTGGCCGAGCCGACGACCCTGGCGACGATCGCCCACACTCACGCGGCACACCGCTGGCGCTGGGCATTTGGCAGCGCGCTGATGGTCGATGCCGACCGGCGGCCGGTGTATGAGACGGTTCCCCGCTCGCCGAGCCGGTGGCTGTTCCTGATCGGCGTGGCGCCGGTTCCACATCAGGCGGCGGTGTTCTCCACCGACCTCCTCGAGTCGGTGGGTGATTTTGACCACAGCGCGGGAGTGGGGGCCGACCAGCAGCACATGCTCCGCTGCTGGCTGGCTGAGCCGCCGTTCGGCCTCGAGATGCTCGTCGCTCACTGCGACGCGGCTGGCGTCAGCCAGGCTGAGGCGGCGGACGCGGTCGCGCGCGCGATGCGCAACTACCGCCGGCAGCTGGGGGTGCCATTGTTGGGCTCGGAGACGGCCGACCGTCTGATCACCGTGACGGTGAGTGCCGCCGCCCGGGTCGCGAGCGTGAGCAACGCGGGCATTCGGGCGCGTCAGGCGCTCACGCGCGTGCGCTCCGGCCTGCAACGATGACCGGGGCGATGCGAATCGCAGCCGTCGTGGCCACGTTCCCGCCCTACCTCGCCGGCACGGGGAATGTGGCCTATCACCAGGCTGAGGAGCTCGCCGCACGCGGGCACGATGTGACGGTGGTCACGGCGACACAGCCCGGTGTCCCGAGTGATCCGGCAGGGGTGCTGGTGCGCCGGTCGCGTCCCGTTCTTCGGCTCGGTAACGCCCCGCTGCTCCCGGAGCTGGCCGTGCTGGGTGGCTACGACGTCGTGCACCTGCACCAGCCGTTCATCTTCGGGGCGGAGCTGGTGGCGCTTGCCTGTACACGGCACGGCATGCCACTGGTCACCACGGTGCACAATCAGCTCCTGGCCGATGGCGTCAAGGGCAGGCTCTTCGACGCCTACTCCGCCACGATGCTGCCGCTCGTCCTGCGCACGGCGACGCGAATCATCGGTGTCACGCGCAGCCACGCACTGTCGGTTCCGCAGATCGCCTCGGCGCTGGAGCGTCACCCCGAGAAGTTCGCCGAGGTGCCCAATGCCGTCGACGTCAGACGGTTCACCCCGGGCCCGGCCGCGCACGTCCGTACCCGCCACGGGGTGCCGGACGGCGCTCCGGTGGCGATCGTCTGCGCCCAGCTCGACCACGCTCACGAGTTCAAGCGCGTCGATCTGGCGATCGAGGCCGTGGGACGGGTGCGCGAGGCACAGCTGCACCTGCTCGTCGTGGGAGCTGGGCCGCTGCGCGACCGGCTCGGCGCGCTGGCCGACGAAGCCGGGGTCCGGGATCAGATCCACTTCGCGGGTGCCTTGGCGGGTGAGGAGCTCGTCGATCACTACCGTGCGGCCGACTTCCTGATCCTGCCGTCGGAGATCGAATCGTTCGGCCTCGTGCAGGTGGAGGCGATGGCGTGCGCGAAGCCGGTGATCGTCAGCAGGGTGCCGGGCTGTCGAGATGTCAGCGTGGATGGACGCCATGGCTTCCATGTGACGCCCGGGTCGGCCGATGATCTGGCGGATGCCGTCCGCCGGATGCTGCGTCTCCCCGCGGCCGAGCGGGCCGCGATGGGAGAGGCGGCCCTCGCCCGCGTGCATGAGCGGTACACGTGGGCGAGGTCGACCGACACGCTGGAGGGCGTGCTGCGGGAGGCCGTGCGGGGGACGATCAGCCGAACGTCGAGAGCAACCGCCTGACGCCCGCCCAGTAGGCGCCCTGACACCACACCAACCAGGGCAGGTTGCCGAGGGGCAGATGTCGGCTGTCGAGCGATGCGGTGAGGAGGGAGGCGAACTCAGCGGGGTTGACCCGGGACGCGGTCTGCACGCGTCGGCGGCGCCGCAGCACCGTCGGCAGTCCGACGAGCACACTCGCCTGCGCGCGCAGCTTCATCGTGAGCCAACCATCGCGAGCCGAGATCAGCATCAGGGCCAGCTCGGATGCGGCGAGCGCGGGGACGAGCAACAGCAGCAGGCTGGCGGGGTAGACCGAGAGGATCGTTCGCCAGCGGTTGCGCTCCAGCCAGAACCACTTCCGTCCGCCCTTGTCGAACTCGTACTCGTGGAGCACGTGCGCGTCGGGCACGAGACCGACCTGGTAGCCGGCGCTCCACACGCGCAACCCCAGGTCGAGGTCCTCGCAGTAGAGGAAGTAGGAGGGGTCCAGCCCCCCCAACTCGTCCCAGACCGCCCGCCGCATCACGAATCCGGCGCCCGACGGGAAGGTGACGCCCCGAGGCATCGTCGGGAGTTCTGCGGCCGATGCCCCGCAGTGGCCCGCCCAGCCGAAGCCCAGGTAGTGCACAACCCCGCCGTCACTGTTGATCACATCATCGGAGATCATCACCGCGGCCTGCCAGGCGCTCCATTCCGGGTGCTCGTCCGCCGCGGCGCGCAGCCGTGCGATGCAGGAGGCACGCGGGATCGAGTCGGGGTTCAGGAAGAGCAGCAGCGGGGCCGTGGAATGCTGGACGCCGACATGGCATCCCGCGGCAAAGCCGCCATTGGACCCTGGCTCGATCACCCGAACCCGATCGGAGAGTGACCGCGCCACCGCCGCGGATCCGTCGACCGAGAGGTTGTCCACGACGATGATCTCGTCGGCGGGCTGGAGCTGCTCGAGCAGCGAGCCGATCAGGTCGGGAAGGTGATCTGCCGAGTTGTGGGCGACCACAATCGCGGCGATCGCGGGTGCCACGGTCATCGCTGCGCCTCTGAGGCCTCCGTCGGCGCCAGCCCGCCGCTGTGATGCTCCGGCGCGACGTCCTCAGAATCGGTCGGACTGAGCGCGGAGAGCTGTTCACCCTGGCGGCGCACCTGCTGCTCCAGCAGGGCGAGATGCTGGGTCAGCACCTTGTTGTTGTCACTGAGGCGGGACACGGCGAGCGAGAAGTGGAGCAGCAGTGCGAGCTCGAGCCCGAGTGCCACCGCGAAGAGGGCCGACGGCGGGTAGTGGATCCCCACCAGTGAGGACAACCGGGTGAGCAGACCCTTCCAGGCCGCGAGCAGCAGCAGCATGATCGAGGTCAGCAGCCACAGCAGCGCATACCGCTCCTGCAGGTGTTTGCGCCGAACGAGTTCCAGGATCAGGCCGAGCAGCCCACAGCTCACCGCGATCGCGATGACGCGCTGGGTGACGTCGCTCATCCGGAGATGGTCGTGAGGCTGCTCGGGCCGGCCGTTGTCGAGAGCTCCACGTAGCGGCTCTCGGGCGCTCGTCGGCACAGTCCGATCGCGATCGCCAGCAACACCTTCAGCATGTAATACGCCGAGCGCCAGGACGAGATCGCGGACTCGCCGGTCGTGCGGGGCCTCATGCGCACCGGCACCTCGCAGCAGCGCAGACGATGGACATGCATCAGGAGGATCGCTTCGACCTCCGGGTAGTCATGCGGGTAATCGTCGGCGAAGAGATGAATCGCTCGCCGATTGGTCATCCTCATGCCCGAGGTGGGGTCCGTGACCCGCTGGCCGGTGATCAACGACAGCACCCTGGCGAAGATCCGGATCCCGGCTCGCCGTGCCGCTGAGGAGCGGAACGCCCCTCGGTCGTCGTCGAGGAAGCGCGAGCCGACGACCATGTCGACGCCGGGGGTGGCGACAAGGCGCTTGAGCAGTCCATCCAGGTAGCGAGGGTCGTGCTGCCCGTCGCCGTCCAGCTGCACCGCGACGTCGTAGTCGTTCTGGCACGCGTACAGGTACCCGGTCTGCATCGCGCCGCCGATCCCCTGATTCACGGGCAGCCGGACCAGCGTCGCGCCGGCGGCCATGGCCTGTTCGGCGGTCGCATCCGTGGACCCATCGTCGACCACGAGCACGTCGAAGTCCGGCGCGCGCTCTCGAATCTCGACGACGGTTCGAGCAATCGCCTCCGCTTCGTTGTAGGCGGGAACTATCGCAAGCTTGCGGGCCAAGGCACTTCCTTCCATCGCCATCTAAACCCCCTTGGAGACCCACAGTTGCGGCGGACGCTCGCCTCTGCATCGTCTCAGGCCCACGAACCCAATCCCGACTCTAGCGGAGCGCACGAGCCGCGCACAAGGCTCGTCCGTCGACCGGACGCCTGCCGCGGCGGCCCTGGTCGCGTGTGTAGGATGGCTCCCGTGCTCCGTGGCTCGGCCAGGTTCCTGCTCCCGCAACAGCGCTGGGCGAGGGTCGTACTCCTGCTCCTCATGGTGTTCACGTTGTCACGGAGCGTGTTGTGGGCGTCCACGCAGCCCGCCTGGCTGGCGCCCGACGAGGATTACCACTCCCTCTACATCAATTATCTGGTCGAGAAGGACGCGTTCCCCAACCTGAACGGGCCGTTCACGAGCCAGGAGTTCACGGTGTCGGAGTCGTTGACGCCGATCGGCCCCTATCAGCTTGGGCCCGTCACCAGCTACCGCGGCAACCCGCACGCGGTCATCGACCAAATCGCCAGTTACCACCTGAGCCGCAAGCCACAGCCACCGGCGCCCCGACCGGTGCTGGAGGCGCCGCTGTATTACATCGGAGGCGCGATCGTCGACAGGATCTTCTGGGGATCGGCCTCGATCACGCGCCTGACGCTGATCCGGTACTACAGCGCGTTCCTGGGCATGCTGACCGTGTTCTGCGCCTGGCTGCTGGCCAAGCAGATCCTGGCCCGGGAATGGCAGCAGCTCGCCGCGGCAGCCATCGCCGCACTTCAACCGATCCTCGCGTTCTCGGCGTCGACCGTCACCAATGACGTCGGCGTGGCGCTGACCCTGACGGCCACACTCGCCTGGTGCGCCTGGCTGCTGCGCGCGCCACCGCGCTCCCGTCAGGGGATCGGACTCGGCCTGCTGTGCGGAATCGCGCTGCTGACCAAGACGTCGATGCTCGCCCTCGTGTTGATCGTCCCGGTCGTCCTGCTGATGTCGTGGAGGACGTTCCCGCAGGCTCGCCGCGAACTGCTCGGCGTGCTCGGGTGGGCGGTCGGCATCGTCCTGGTGGTGGCCGGCTGGTGGTACGTCTACCTCCTCGTCACCACCCACTCGATCCTCGGGGAGGAGGGGCACATCACGGCAACGGCGGGTGCTCACGCCCTGGGGTTGAACGCGCTGTGGCCCACGATCTGGACGTGGCTCCAGATGGTCTACCGCAACTACTGGTTCACCTTCCTGTTCTTCCAGGTCACCCCGCAGAGTGCGCTGTACCGGTTGCCGTTGATCGGAATCGTGTGCGTCGGCGCCGCGCTGCTCATCTACCTGGTGCGCAGCCGCGGGCGGGCCTTCGACCCGGCGTATGTCCCCCGCCGGGCGACGTTCATGATCCTCTGGACCGCGATCGTCTTCCTCCTGCCGCCGCTGGCACTCGACACGTGGCGCGGCCTCCACAACCTTGGCTTCACGACGGCCCAAGGACGGTTCCTCACCCCCGTGTATCCGGCGTTGGCGGTCGTCGCAGTTGTGGCCGTGGACGACCTGACCGCGCGTGTCAAGCGTGCGCGCGCGATCGTCACGGGCGCCCTCGTCGCCTGCGCCTTCGTCCTCTACTGGTTGATCTGGTGGCGCTGGGCGATCGAGAGCCTGTACGGCAAATCAGGCCTGCACTTCATTCGCGTGCTGGAACGCGTCCCTTACTTCAAACCTCGATGGGTCACCACCACCTCGCTCGAGGTCCTCATCGGCGTCGCCATCGGCAGCTTCGCGCTCGGCTTCATCGGGACGATCGTGTGCGCGTGTCGTCGACAGACCGCAGATGCGATCGATGAACCACCTGGAGACCGGTCCAGGCCGGTGGCGGCGTCCGTCAGCCTTAATTGACTGACACTCCGGCTCCGACTCGCCTGAGACTGCAGTGACGTCAGGCGACGCGTTCCGGCCAGCCAGCTGATCGAGAAGCGTCAGCATGTCCGGTCACTCAAGCGCCGTCGGCTCTCCTGAGCGGCACTACGGCTCGTGGCCTGGCCACCGCTGCTCCCATCTGTTGGAGAGCCGCCCAGGTGTCACGCAGTCCTTGCTCGAGGCTCCGGATGGGATATCCGATGGTGCGCTTGGCCGCCGACACGTCTAGAACGTTGGCGTGAACGTCGTAGCACCGCGGTGGGTCGAACTTGATGTCGAAGTCGGCGCCGGTGACCTGCTTCACGAGCTCAACGACCTCGAGGCTCGAATGCCCCACGCCGCTGCCGACATTAAGCACCGACGGCAGCTGGTCGACGGCCAGCGAGCCAGCGATTGCGGCAGCGAGGTCGTCCACGTGCAGGTAGTCCCGTATGGCCTCGCCGCCTCCGAAGAGGACCACGGCGTCACCGCTGACGGCGTTGCCGAAGAGGCGTGCCACTAATCCCTGCCCGGTGGATGCGTCCTGGGTTGGGCCGTAGGGGTTCGACACCCGGAGAACCCGCGCGTCGACGTCGTGCAGCCTCGCGTACATGTGAATGTAGTTCTCACACGCGAGCTTCAGAAGCCCGTAAGAGCTGATGGGCTGCGTCGGCGCTTGTTCGCTGATCGGCATGGTCGGCAGGTCGCCATAGACCGTGCCACCGGAAGACAGGAACGTCAGGCGAGTGCTCGGATGGAGGCGCAGGAGATCAAGCACCCTCACCAGTGGTGGAAGCACAGCCGAAATGTCGCGGGCCGGATCCACCTCGGACTGTGTCGGGCTCGCCGAACCGACACAGTAGATGAGGTCGTCCGCCTCCACCAGCAGAGTCGGCAGAGCCTTCAGCCAGTGTTCTGAGACGACGACTCGCGCCTGGTCGAGCAGAGCCTCTCGCTCTGGCCTTGGTTGTGACCGGGTGACCGCGACCACCGAGTGTCCTTGCTTGATCAGCGCGGGCACAACCGCCGACCCGATGAAACCCGCCCCCAAGACCAGAACACGGCGAGGCTTGCTCCGGACCTTCGCCTCCTGCTGCAGACCCAAGCCTCTAGCCTCGCCCGTCACTGGGCCAAAGTATATCTGGCCCACAGCCGCCTCGGCTGCCCATCACCCCGCAGTGAGCGGGAACTGATGCACGATCGAGGCGCCACGGAACACCGTGCGGGCATCCTCGCCGTGTAACGCGGAGCCACAGTTTCCACACTCCAGCCAACACGCGCCTGGCCCTCCTCCACCGGATCCGCCCCCCTCGGGCACGGCCTCCTGGCTCATCAGAGTCGTAGGCAGTACGCTCACGGGCATGATCGCGGCATTCCACATTTGACGTCCACGACCACGTCTACATTCGTGAGCTTGCGCGAGTTGTCGCATCGATGCATCTGTCGTGCCCTGAGAGCGCTACCCGTCGAGACGCGTCGTCCGCACCGGATCGGGCAGTGGCTGCGGGACACTGTCGAGTTGTCCAGGACATTCCATGGTCAAGCTTCGACGTCAGGCTCGGATCACCGCGAACAGCTGACGGTGACGCGAACGTGCTGGACATGATGCACTCCTGGAGCCTGGAGCTGCGAAGCGCCAACCACCCGCCAGTGCCCCTGACGAGCGACCAGCTCGAGGCGTTCGGGTGCAGTGCGCCCGCATCGGTCGAGGTTCACATTGCCGGCTAGCGGTTTCGGCAAATTGGATGCTCCAGCCCACCGCGAGGTGGTCCGCTCCACCGCAATTGAGGTGGCAGGTTGGACCGTGTTCCCGGGCTCCCTTGTGGATCGCATCGATGTCTTCCTCGACGGAGCGCGGGTAGCTGCGGCGTTACATAGTCTGCCACGTCCGGATGTGCTCGGGGCTCTACCGTGCAGTGATGCCGAGGCCTTGGCCGCTGGCTTTCGCGCGATTGTCGCCTTGCCTGAAGCAGATGAGGCACCGGTTCAACTTCACACTGTCCAGGTTCTCGCAACCGCCATTGATGGGCGAACGTGGCGCTCGCCGCAAATAGAGCTGATGGTGAAAGCGATCGCGGTCAGTGAGGAGTCGGCCTCGGCGGGTTTCGAGTTTATCGTCACCAGACCGCCGGAGTCCCGACGCCTCCGGCGCATCTGTGTGTTCACGCATTCATTGAATCTCGCCGGAGGCGAGCTGTACCTTCAGGATCTACTACTCGGTCTCAAGTCAGCCCGCAACATTGAGATTCTTGTCTTTGCGCCGAGCCCTGGCCCATTGAAAGCGGAGCTGGAGAAGGCGGGCATCAGTGTTCACATCACGGCCGGCTACCAGGTGGACAGCGACCACTACGCGGGCCGGGTCGCCGAGCTGGCAGCGTTGCTACAAGCGTGGGGCGCTGATCTCGCCATCGTGAACACGATCGGCGTCTTTGCCGGAGCCGACGCCGCCCTGAGTGCCGGCATCCCGGTGCTGTGGGCGATCCATGAATCCTTCACCCTGCCCGTCTTCAGTTTCCTGAACTGGCCAGCCGGGCTCAGCCCTCACGTCCGGCAGCGGTGGCACGGGGCGCTCCGCCGCAGCGAACTCATCTACGAAGCTGACGCCACACGCGAGCTCCACGAATCCGAGTTGCCGGGACTGAATGCACGGGTCATCCGCTACGGCGTTGACCTAACCCGCATCGCGGAGTACCAAGCTGCTCACGATCGCGCGACGACGAGGCGGGAACTCGGATTCCGGCCGACAGACCGTGTCCTCCTTTGCATGGCGGTAATCCAAGAGCGCAAGGCACAGCTGCAGATTCTGCGCGCGTTCGCGTCGATCTCCAACCACTACCCGAACGCGAAACTCGTCTTCGTCGGTGACCACGCCGCGTGGTACCCCGACCAACTGAAGGCGTGTATCGATGCGCTGGGGATTCGCGACCGCGTGGAGGTGGCACCGATCGCGCCCGACACGTTCAAGTGGTATCAAGGCGCCGATGTGCTGATCAGCGCCTCGGAGATCGAGTCCCTACCCCGTTCCATGATGGAAGCTCACGCGTTCGGGTTACCTGTTCTCGCAGCAGATGCCTTCGGAGTCAGAGAGGTAGTGACCGATGGTGAGACCGGTTGGCTGTTCACAGCCTCGTCATCAAGCAGCATGATTGCCGCGATGGCTCGGGTCCTCGACCTCACCGATTCCGAACTCGAGCAGTTCTCTGCGCGCGCCCGGGGCGCGAGCGCGGCGTACGACCACCTCGGGTATGTTCATGAGTATGCGCGGCTCATCGACGAACTCTGCGCACAGAGCTGACGACGACGCTCCGCTCGTCGACGACTGACCATGAGCGACCAACAGAACTCCGAGCCCACGGGAGAGCGATTCATTCCGGAGTTGATGGGCGGCGGCTTGTTGGAGGCTGAACATCAACTCCGCTATCGCTTTGCGCGTCGATGGGTGTCCGGCAAGCGCGTGCTTGATGCCGGCTGCGGGGTGGGGTGGGGATCGGCGATACTACTTGAAGCCGGCGCCGCCGAGGTCGTTGGATTGGATCTTGATCCGGAGGCGATTGCAAACGCGAGGGCACGCGTCCCGCGAGCGGAGTTCACGGTTGGAGACTTGCTCCAACTGCCATTCACGGACGATCGTTACGACGTGGTGGTCTGCTTCGAGGCGCTCGAGCACACCGGCGATACGAATCGCACGCTCGACGAGTTGTCTCGTGTACTGACTCCTGACGGTCTCCTCCTCGTTTCGTCTCCGCACCCTGGCGTGTATCCCGAGGGCAACCCGTTTCACAAAAATGAGGAGACGCCCGAGCGACTGCTGACAGAGGTCGGACGGCGGTTTTCGCAGGCGATCCTGTTCCGTCAGTATTCGCAGATCGGATCCATCCTCGTGCGGGACGGTGAAAGCGAGCCGCTCCTCACTGCGCAGGCGATTTCTGCGCTGACGCCCGGGCGCGATCCCTACTCCCTGGTCGTCGCCACATCAGGACGGCTGCCGACGATGGAGCCGCTGGGGGTCTTCACATCGTCGGAGCAGCTCGACAATCTCGGAACCCTCGCCGAGGCGCTCACAGCAGAGAGAGAAGAGATCCATCGTGATAACAGTGGTCTGAGGGCAGAATTGGCGCGTTACACCCGGCTGGTTGCTGAACTGGAGGCTGAACAAGCCAGGTTGGTGAACGAACAGAGAGCGCTGCTTGCTCAGACCAAGGAGTTGGCGCGTTACACCCTCCGGGTTGATGAACTGGAGGCTGAGCGAGCCAGGTTGGTGAACGAACAGAGAACGCTGCGAATGCAGAGTCAACGGCTGACCGAACGCCGAGACCGATACGCCAAGCAGGTGCTCGATGCAGAACAGGATCGCGCTGCACTGCAGGCTAGCCTTGACACCGTATTGGGTTCCACGAGCTGGCGCGTGACCGCCCCGCTGCGCAGACTCGGCGTCTCGCTCCGTCGACTTAGGTCGTAGAAGGGCTGGTGGGGGTTCCATGGATGACCTTCGTCTCGCGTTCGTCTCAGCTCCGGATGGCAGCGCGTTCATGGCCGAAATCCTCGCGGCGGTTGCAGATGCGGTCGGCCGTCACGGCGTCGAGACCGTGGCCCACTCCGGCTACGCGGAAGAGGTCGACGACGGTCGGACCGCTGTCGTGCTGGTCCCGCACGAGTACTTCGTGCTGAACCAGCCGCCGTCAGACCCGGTCCTGCGTCGCACGATCGCGTTCGGCGTGGAGCATCCAGGCACCAACACGTTCAACGTCTCGGCGGAAGCCTCTGGTCGCGCGGCCGCCCGCTTCGAGATCAGCTCCGCCTCGGTCGCGGTGATGGCCACGCTGGGCCACCGCGCTGAACACTTCCAGATGGGCTACAGCCCCGTCTGGGATCGCTGGAACCGAGCGGATGCCGAGCGCCCGGTCGACGTTGTGTATCTCGGCACCGCAGATCCCGACCGGCTCGCGACGCTCGCAGCGCTCGCCCCGGAGCTTTGCGATGTGCACACGGAACTTCTGATTCCGCCGCACGAGCAAATGACCAAGGAGCGCCCCGACTTCCTCATGGGCCAGAAGAAGTGGGAGTTGCTGGCACGGAGCCGAGTGTTGCTCAACCTCCACCGCGAGAGCAAGACTGCACTGGAGTGGGTCCGGACGCTTGAGGCGATCTGCAACGGATGCGTCGTGCTCACGGAGTCGAGTACGGATCTTGGACTTCTCGTTCCTGGTGAGCACCTGCTCGTGGCATCGAGGGCGCGCCTTGGCCCAGTTCTGCGCGCCGCTCTGGCTGATTCGCCGCGACTCTCCCACATCGCCGCAACGGCGCACGCGTTCTGTCAATCAGAACTGAGCATGGACGCGTCCGCAGCACGGCTGATCGCCGTTGCCGAGGCGTTGGTGAGGAACAGCCCTCGCCGCCTGAGCGAGCCCAACCAGGTGCAGCCCGTGAACACCATCCCACGTCAGACGCACATGGCGGTCTGGGCTCCCGAGGTCGCGACGCTGCCCAATCGTAACCAGCCAGCAGCAGACCAGAATGGACGGATGCTCGCGGCGCTGCGAAGGCGGCACGTCGGTTTCAAGGAGCGCTTCGTGTCGGAGCACCAAACCGCGGGCATCGACGTCATCTGCGTCGACCACCCCGGCGCCGGACCACTGAGCCTGACCGCCGACGGGCTACGCGAGCAGGGCGTTGCCACCAACCTACACGTCGGTGGTGTGGGACGCACGCAGGTTCCGCAGGTGGGCGGTCTGGCCAGTTACGTGACGGCCACTCCTGAATCTGCTGTAGGCGCGGTCCGCAACAGGCTGTTGAAGCTGGGATCCGCCGAGTACGTCTTGGTCGTGGATTCAGGGGATGCGTTGACTCCCGAGTCACTTGACCGAATGTACGAGGCCCTGATCCGCGCGCCGAAGGCAGTCGTCGCGTTCCCGATGGCTATCAACGGCTCTGACATGCTCGTTAATGTCTTCCACCCCGAAGCCGCACGGCTCAGGCGGTTCGCCTACCTCTCACGGGGTTACCTGGTGCGACGCTCGTGGCTGGCCGATCTTGATGGGTTTGCGGCGGATCCGGTACTTGAAACCCTTGTCGACCATGACTTCTGGCTGCGAACCGCGTCCCGATCTGGAGTGAGCACGCATCTGCGGTACATCGGTGTGCGTCTCTGGCCGACCGATCAGTCGCTAATGGCCACGGCTGATCCGATTGAAACGGACGCGCTGCTCGCGAAGCGAGCAGCCTGATCGGGACCAACGGCTCGATGTAGGGCCTCTCGCAGATGCCACTTGGCCGGGCGACATCGCCGGCGCGAGCCAGATGGAGTCTCCACTGGACTGCCTGACGCGCAACCAGGCGTCACCCACTCACCGGTCGCAACACGTCGAGCTTCCAGTTCCTTTCTGGCTTCAGGTGGGCAGGCCCGCCGCGCGACCGTTCAGGTCCGTTCAGCGTCGTGCTGAGTTGTGCTGGATCCGCTGGCGACAATCATCCCGCTGGCTTCTGAACAACGGCAGGCACGGACTTGGCGTCCCACACCCCAGCTCAATGCTCGAATCCAGGAGAATGCGGCTGGGTCACCCACGGGCCGTTCGCCACGGTTCTGCGCGTACAACTCGAGTTCCATGGCGACTTGGGACTCAGCCATGTTCCCCTCGCGACTCAAATCGTGGATCCTAGGCGCAATGTTCAGCAACCGACCGACCAATCGGAACTCCCTGACCACCGCCGGCGGCTGGGCGAAGGACCGCTCGCAATGCGTCTGATGAAGAAGCAGATCAGCAGGGACCGTCTGCTGATGGCGATCCTCCTGACGGCGTTCGCGATATCGACCATCGCCTGGGACGCCCATTGGCGGCACGGTCAGCCGTTCAACATCGACGAGTCCGGCTACATGGTCATCGCGCTGGCGGACCTGCACAGCCTCGCGAGCGGGGGACTGCTCTCGTGGTTCCAAGCGGTCGACGCTCCAAGTATCCAGTCCCCGCTCACGACGGCGATCACAACTCCGTTCTTCCTCATCTTCGGAGTCCACGGGCTATCGGCATTGCTCGTTCCCCTGGCCTTCATGCTCGGGGCCATCACGCTGACCTTCGCGCTCGCAAACCGGATCCTGCCGAAGCGCGCGGCCTGGCTCACCACCGTTCTGGCGGCCAGCTGCCCGGGTGTGATCAACTACTCGCGGGACTACATCTTTGCTGCCGCCGCGACCATCGTGATGATCCTGGCGCTGTACTGCTACGAGCGGTCCGACCACCTCCGTGCTGTTGGGTGGAGCGCGCTCTTCGGCCTGGCGATCGGACTGATGCCGCTGGCCAGAACGATGACGGTGAGCTTCGTGCCTGCCTTCCTGATCCTCTGCGCACTCGGCGTCGCTTGCGCTCCGGATCATCGCGCCACCCGAGCGCGCAACGCTGCCCTGGCGTTCACCGTGGCGGTAGCGGTCGCTGCCTGCTGGCTGGCCGCAAACCAGAACTATTTACTCGTCTGGAACTACCTGACCAACTTTGGGTACGGCGCCGCGAGCACCCAGTACGGCGGACACCACTCGCTGTTCAGCTACGTGGCCTGGAAGACCTCCGCGATCTACTTTGCTGGGATCGTGTACCTGCCGCACTTCGCGCTGTTCGGGGGCGGGGCGATACTGACGCTGGTATTCGGGGCTGGGTTCGTGACTCGACACGCCCACTCCGGGGTGGTGGCAACCCTGCGCGCGGTCGTGCTCCATCCGCTGTTTCCCGCTTCGTTGCTGGTAGCTGAGGGTTTCGCCGCCCTCTCATCGTCCGGCAATGGCGGCGATGGCTTCTCCGTGCCGCTCATCTGCCCGCTCTGCATCGTCACGGGCTGGTCCCTTCACAAGGCACTGCGGGGTCGGCCTTGGGCCACCTGGGGACTCGTCGGCATGGTCGGCGCTGTCGCTGTTGTTCCATCCCTGCCGTGGACCTGGTCGCTCTCGGGCCAGTGGACTGTAAACCTCCCGCAGCTGGGGCTCGTGAACATGGCCAGCGGTCGCGGCCTCCTGCAGAGCTACGAGGCCGACGGCGCGCCGGGAAATCCGATGGCCGCTGCCCAGCTCGCCACGGGCGCCCAGTGGGTCGCGGCCAACGAATCAGTTGCCGGCCAACTCGAAGGGGCTAGCTACCCAACGCCCGTGCTGATCGCCTTTGGATTCGGTGACCGCTTGCTGAACACCAACTCAGTGAACCTTGCCGCAGCGCGTTCCAACCAGGCGCCGCTCGCACTCGAGGCGATCCCAACCCAGCTCGTCGGGGCATCAAATCCTCGAAGCGCATATTACGAATGGCTCAAGTACGGCGACGCCGCGAGTGCTTGTCTGCTGCTGTCCTCCGACTCTCCCGACAACCTCTACAACCCGCCCCTCGACGGTCGGTCGATGGCGGAAGCAGCACAAGCAGCCGGGTTTGCGTTGTATCGCACCGAGCCGCTGCCCAGCGGTCGCTCCCTGACCGTGTGGCGCCGTGCCTCCACCTGTCCGCCACCGGCCGGTTAGGCCGAAGTTCCCCCCTGTGAGCTAGCGGAATCCGCTGTATCCGCAGGGTTTGCGGGCGGTTCGGGGTGGTCGGGTCGTGTCTACCGATCGCCCGTGACAGGGGCGGTCTGGGCGAGTTCGAGCGCTTGAGCCTGGAG
>DAIDJO010000015.1 GCA_027451345.1 Solirubrobacterales bacterium | reverse complement strand
AGTCCGCCTTCTTCGGCGCCGCGCCCTCGAAGACGACCATCGATGCGACCGTGTTGGTTCCCATCAGGGTCGAGATGTCGTAGCACTCGATCCGCAGGGGCAGGGCGTCGAGATCGAGGGCCCGCTGCAGGCGATCGAGCGCCTCGGTGCGCTGCTGGCGGCGGCGCTCGGACCGGAGTCGCTCCTGGTCGAGGGCGAGCCGCGCGTTGCGCTGCGCGAGCTCGAGGATCCGGCGCTTGTCGCCCCGCTCCGGCTCGCGCACCTCGACCCGCGTCCCCCGCCGCTCGCTGAGCGCCTGCGCGAGCGGCGCGACGTTCGGCGTCCCGGGCTCGACCACGACCAGCGGCGGGATCATCATCGCCGAGGCGTAGTACTGGATGATGAACGCCTCGGTCACGTCGCCCGGATCGGCGTCGGCGGCGTTGTCGAGGTAGAAGCTCTGGCGGTCGGAGAGCACCCCGTCACGCACCTGCAGCACCTGCGCGTTGGCCTCGCCCTCGTGCACCGCCACGGCGATGGCGTCGAAGGTTCCGCCCTGCTCGACCGAGACGCGCTGGCGCTCGAGCAGGCGGCGCACGGCCTGCAACCGGTTGCGCTCGCGGGCGGCGTCCTCGTAGCGCTGCTCGGCGGCCGCCTGGTGCATCTCGAACTCGAGCCGCTGCTCGATCTCGCGGTAGCGCCCGGAGAGGAACGCGATCACGCCCTCGATCCCGGCCCGGTACTCCGCCTCGCTCACGTACCCGACGCAGGGCGCCTCGCAGCGCTTGATGTAGTAATCCAGGCACGGGGAGCCGCTGCGCCGGCCCGGCTGCACCCCGTCGCAGGTGCGGAAGAGGAAGACCTTCCCGAGCACCTCGAGCGTCGCGCGGGTCCGCTTGGCGCTGCTGAACGGCCCGAAGTAGGCGCGGTCCCGCCGGTGGCGCTCCCGCGTGAAGTAGACGCGGGGGAACGCCTCGTCGAGACTGATGGCGATGTACGGGTAGGACTTGTCGTCGCGCAGGCGGATGTTGAAGCGCGGCTGGTACTGCTTGATGAAGTTCTGCTCGACGATCAGCGCCTCGGACTCCGTCTGCACGACGAGCGCCTCGATGTGGTCGATCATCGGCAGCAGGTCCCGCCCGGCGCGCGTGCTCGGGTTGGAGAAGTGCGAGGCGACGCGCCGGCGGATCGAGATCGCCTTGCCGACGTAGATCACCCGGCCGCGCGCGTCGTGGAACAGGTAGACGCCCGGCTCGTCGGGCAGCTCGCGGCGGCGGTCGGCGGTGACGATCGACATTCCGTGGTCAGTCTAGGTGGGGGTGGGTCCCCTCGAGCGCTCCAGACTTGACTGATTCCAGATCAGACCGCACACTCATGCCGTGCCCTCGAGCCCGGACATCGAGCAGACCCTTCGCGCCGCGCAGCTGCGCGTGACGCGTCCGCGCGTCGCCGTGCTCGCCGCCGTCCACGCGCACCCCCACGCCGACACCCAGTCGATCATCGATGACGTGCGGCGCGACCTCGGCGAGGTCTCCCACCAGGCGGTCTATGACGTCCTGCAGGCGCTCACGGGCGCCGGCCTCCTGCGCCGCATCCAGCCGTCCGGTTCGGTCGCGCGCTACGAGGCGCGGGTCGCCGACAACCACCACCACATCGTCTGTCGCGCCTGCGGCGCCGTCGCCGACGTCGACTGCGCCCTCGGCGAGGTTCCCTGCCTGACCCCGGCGCAACACCATGGCTACACGATCGACGAAGCCGAGGTGATCTACTGGGGTGTCTGCCCCTCCTGCTCGGCTGCGCCGATCGGCGCGGCCGGAATGCAAGCGCACACCCCGTCCATGCGTGTGTCCCCTGACGAAGCGCAGTTCCCCTGACCCCGAAAGGATCCGCTGTGTCCGAACGCTCAGACGCCGTCGTCGGCGAGATGACCGACTCCACCGCCACCCCCACGCACGGTGGCTGCCCGGTGGCGCACACCGGTCTGACCCATCCGACGCAGGGTGACGCCAACACCGAATGGTGGCCGGAGCGCCTCAACCTCCGGATCCTCGCCAAGAATCCGACCGAGGCGAACCCGCTGGGCGCGGACTTCGACTACGCCAAGGCGTTCGAGAGCCTCGACCTCGCCGCCGTCAAGCGTGACATCGCCGAGGTCCTGACGACCTCCCAGGACTGGTGGCCGGCCGACTTCGGCAACTACGGGCCGCTGATGATCCGAATGGCCTGGCACAGCGCGGGCACCTACCGGATCTCGGACGGCCGCGGCGGCGCCGGCTCCGGCCAGCAGCGGTTCGCCCCGCTGAACAGCTGGCCGGACAACACCAACCTCGACAAGGCGCGCCGGCTGCTGTGGCCGGTGAAGCGGAAGTACGGCAACGCGCTCTCCTGGGCCGACCTGATCGTGCTCACGGGCAACGTCGCCCTCGAGCAGATGGGGTTCCGGACGTTCGGCTTCGCCGGTGGGCGCGTCGACGCCTGGGAGCCGGACAGCGACGTCTACTGGGGACCCGAGACCGAGTGGCTCGGCGACGCCCGCTACAGCGGGGAGCGCCACCTCGAGGAGCCCCTCGCCGCCGTGCAGATGGGGTTGATCTACGTCAACCCGGAGGGTCCGAACGCGAACCCGGACCCCCTCGCCGCGGCCGTGGACATCCGCGAGACGTTCCGGCGGATGGCGATGAACGACGAGGAGACCGTGGCGCTCATCGCCGGCGGCCACACGTTCGGCAAGACCCACGGTGCCGCCACCGCCGACCATGTCGGTCATGAGCCCGAGGCGGCGCCGATCGAACAGCAGGGCCTCGGCTGGCGCAACAGCTACGGCACCGGCGTGCTCCAGGATGCGATCACCTCCGGACTCGAGGTCACCTGGACGCAGACCCCGACGCGGTGGAGCAACCACTTCCTCGAGAACCTCTTCAACTACGAGTGGGAGCTCGAGAAGAGCCCGGCCGGCGCGAGCCAATGGGTCGCCAAGGACGCCCCGGAGGTCATCCCCGCCCCCAACGAGGGCGGGACACCGCGCAGGCCGACGATGCTCACCACCGACCTCGCGCTGCGCTTCGACCCGATCTACGGACCGATCTCACAGCGCTTCAAAGATAACCCCGAGGAGTTCGCCGACGCCTTCGCGCGCGCCTGGTTCAAGCTCACCCACCGCGACATGGGCCCGGTCAGCCGCTACCTCGGTCCCGAGGTCCCCGACGAGGTGCTCATCTGGCAGGACCCGGTGCCCGCGCCGCCGACGCGGCTCATCGACGCCGCGGACGTCGAGCGGCTCAAGCAGCAGATCTCCGCCTCCGGGCTGAGCGTCGCGCAGCTCGTGTCGACCGCCTGGGCGTCCGCCGCCACCTTCCGCGGCAGCGACAAGCGCGGCGGCGCCAACGGGGCACGGATCCGCCTGGAGCCCCAGCGTCACTGGGAGGTCAACAATCCGGCCCAGTTGGCCGAGGTTCTGGCCAAGCTCGAGGAGATCCAGGAGGCGTTCAACGGGTCGGGGGCGCAGGTGTCGCTCGCGGATCTGATCGTCCTCGCCGGGTGCGCCGGCGTCGAACGGGCCGCCCGCGCCGCCGGATACGAGATCACCGTGCCGTTCACGCCCGGACGGACGGACGCCAGCCAGGAGCAGACCGACGTCGAGTCCTTCGCGGTGCTCGAGCCGAGGTCGGACGGCTTCCGCAACTACCTGCGCGACGACGTCCGGCTCCCGGCGGAGTACCTGCTCGTCGACCGCGCGAACCTGCTGAACCTCACCGTTCCGGAGATGACGGTGCTCGTCGGCGGCCTGCGCGCGCTCGGGGCCAACTACGACAACTCCGCCACGGGGGTGCTCACCGCCACCCCGGGCAGGTTGACGAACGACTTCTTCGTCAACCTGCTCGACCTTCGCACGACCTGGACCTCGGCGAACGGCAACGGGCGCCTCTTCAACGGAACCGGCCCCCGCGGCGAGACCTGGACGGCCAGTCGCGTCGACCTCGTCTTCGGGGCGAACGCCGAGCTGCGCGCCGTGGCCGAGGTCTACGCCCATGATGGCGCCGGCGAGAAGTTCGTCCACGACTTCGTCGCCGCCTGGGACAAGGTCATGAACCTCGACCGGTTCGACCTGCGCCGCTAGAAACCCGCCGGGAGCAGCACCGACTGCTGCTCCCGGCGCCGGTCCCGCGCGCCGTGATCGGCCGGCAAGGCCATGCATGTCGGCGTAGTGGACCGCGTGGGCGCGGTCTCGCGCCCCGATCTTCGAGAAGAGGTCGTTGCTCGCGGGGCTCGTCATCCAGCTCGAAGCCACCGATGCACCGGTTGCCCAGGGTCTCGACACCGACGGCGTGCGTGCGCGGGTACAGCGGGCGCAGGCCCTTACCCGGGAGGGCCTGCAAGGAGGCACGGCGGGAGGAGGACGAGGACGGAATCGACGCAGTAGGTGCTTGTGCTCATGGACGAGATGATCGATCGCCTGCCGTACAAGCACATCGGCCCCGGAGTGGATCCCTGGTTCGAACCTCGGCTCCACGCCTGGGTGGAGGGAGCTCCCGCCGCACCGGAAACTGTAACATCGCCGACTCGTCGACCGGGGCACGTGTCGAGATCACCAAGCAGGGGGAACGCATGCGAGAGAAGGTACGTCCGTCGTCGTCCGCAGACGCACGATCGCGGTGGGGCACGGCGCGTCGGCGGATCTCGTCCGGCCTCGTGGCGGCGGGCCTCTGGGCGGGCACGGCCGCCTTCCCGGCGACCGCGTCCGCCTCGCCGAACTGCGGCGCGACGGCCAACCTTCCCGCGGCCGCCACCGGCGAGGGCACGTGGAGTGGCCTGCAGAGCGCCGTCGCCGCCGTGCCCAGCGGCAGCTCGGCCACCTTCTATCTCACCGCGGCCATCACCGCCACAGCCGGACAGCAGCTCGCCATCACCTCGGGCGCCAGCGTGACGCTCGATCTCGACGGCTGTGACCTCTCGATCACGAGCCCGGCGACGAGTACGGCGGCGATCGAGGTTCCGGGCGGCGCCAGTCTGACGGTGCAGGACACCTCCGCGACCACGCTCGTCGACCAGGGAACGCTGACCGCCACCGGGGGACCCGGACCGAGCGGCAACCCCTACCCGGCATACCCAGGCAGCGGAGCTGGCATCGGCGGCTACGGAGTCGGCGAAGCCGACACGGGCGGAAGCGCCGGCTCGGTCACGATCGACGGGGGCACCGTCGTGGCCACCGGTGGCGACAACCCGAACTGGGACGGCGGCACCGGTGCCGGCGTCGGCGGCGGCGGCGGCTGGGCCTCGTACGGTGGCTCGCTCGTCGGCGCCGTCACGGTCAACGGGGGAGATCTCGTGGCCACCGGGGGCAGCCCCGGCAGCAATTCGGGCGGCTCCGGAGCCGGCATCGGGGGCGGTGGGAGCGGCGCCAATCAGGGCGGCAACCCCCTCAAGGCCGGCGGCGACCTCACCGGGACGCTCACGGTGGCAGGCGGTCAGGTCACCGCGGCCGGCGGCCCTGGGTATTCCGGTGGTGCCGGCGCCGCGGTCGGAGGCGGCGGTGGCGGCGCGAACGTCTCCGGTGGTGGCGGCGGAAGCGCGGGCGGAGCGCTGAGCGGCCAGGTCATGGTCAGCGGAGGCGCCCTTACCGCCAACGGCGGCCAGAGCGCCTCGACCGGTGGCGGGGGCGCGGGCATCGGAGGTGGCGGCACCGGCCTCGATCCCGGCAGCATCGGGGCATCGCTCACCGGGAGCGTGACGATCGCCGCCGGAACGGTCACCGCCACCGGAGGCGCCAGTGCGTCCGCCGGATCGGGCGCGGCGGTCGGCGGCGGCGGCTCCGAGACGAACACGGGAGGTGGCGCCGGCGGGGTCGTCACGCTCACCGGCGGGTCGCTGGTCGCAACCGCGGCCGGCAACGGGCCCGGTGTCGGGCCCGGGGTTGGCGCGAACGGCTCAGCGGGCGCTGGCGGATCCGTCCAGATCAGCCCGGGATCGGGCGCCGCCCCACAGCTGACGGGTGAGGTGGACGGCGGCCTCACCATCGACCAGGGTGCCGTGCTGTCTGTGCCCTCCGGTGATGCGCTGGCCTTGGATGGCTCCAACACCAACAGTGGAACGATCGACCTCGGCGGAGTGCTGGCCGGAGCCGGGTCCCTCTCCAACAACGGTGCCATCGTCGTGAGCGGGTCGACGTGGTCGGCGAACGGTGAGGGACCCGGCGCCACACCGGGCGCGACCATCACCGGAAACGCGTTCAGGCTGACCTTCAGCGTCCCCACGGGCTCCCCGCCCAGCGATGTGTGGGTCTTCGCCCCGACCGTGGCAGGTGGCGGAGAAACACTCCCGCCGCTCGCCGACCAGACCGGGTACGCGGCGGCCTGGACCGCAGCCTCCGCGACGGTCAGTGACACGACGCCGCTGGCCGCGCTTGCCGGTGGCGGCACCGTGGCGCTCACGGAGGTTCTCACGCCGCAACCCGCGACCATCACAGTCCCGAGCACCGGGATCTATGGGGGCGGCGGCGCGGTGCAGGCCAACGCCGCAACGGCGGGGATCGGCGTGACCCTCGCCGTCGACCCGAGCAGCACCGGTGGCTGCACCCTGTCGGGTCTCGCCACGAGCGGCACCGTCACCACCGCGTCCGTGCGGTACACGCATCCCGGTAACTGCGTGATCGACGTGACTGAGACCGGCCAGTTCGGGACCAGCGCCACGCAGCGGGCAACCATCGCGATCGCACCGGCGCCGCTCAAGATCACCGCCTCGAACTCGACGATGACCTACGGCGGTTCGCCGTCCGTCACCACGGCCTCCTACGCGGGCTTTGTCAACGGGGACGGCCCGGCGTCGCTCAGCACGCCGCCGAGCTGCGCGTCAGGGGTGACGAGCACCAGCCCGGTCGGACGCTACGCGAGCTCCTGCGCCGGCGCCGCCTCCGCGGACTACGCCATCACGTACGTCGGCGGGACGGTGACGGTGCTGCCAGCATCGTCGCGCACCTTCCTCGCGGTCCGCCTCAGGACGTTCCACCACCGAGCGCACGCGATCCTGCGGGTTCGAACCTCGGTTCCCGGCGAGGCGAAGGTGACGCCGACGGGGGCGGTGCGGATCTACGACGGCCGCAGGCTGGTCAGAACCGTCCGCCTCACCGCTCGAGGCGCGACCATCCAGCTCGGGCCGCTGCGGGCCGGCCGGCACAGGCTGCACGTCGCCTTCGTCGGCACGCCGAACGTGTCAGGGTCCGGCAGCCGAATCGTGACGGTCAGGGTCAAGCCGAACCGGCGACGACGCCGCTGAATCCGAGAGTCCGGTGACCGTCGGCGCTGCGTGGACCGAGGCTGGTCGCGCGGCGCCGGCACGCCGGGCCCTCGCCGTCGACGCCGGTCAGTACTCGCGGCTCGAACGCCAGACGGCGTAGAGCGCGTAGATGCAGCAGCCGAGCAGGACGAGCCAGACGACGGTACCGAAGCCGCTGTTCCAGAAGCGGTTGACCGCCGTGAGCGCGAGCGCCCCGACGCCGATCGCCACGTAGGCGATCGCGCGGCGCCGCCCGCCAAGGCCGTAGATGTCGGTCCGGTGCTCCCGATACATCCGGCTGGCGATCCAGGCCAGCGCGGCGAGGAAGGCGAGGCCGATCAGCGTCTCGAGGAAGCCGAGGGCGAAGGACCCGGTCTGACCGAGGGCGTAGACCACGGCCGCGATCAGGAGGATCACCGCGGCGTTGCGGACATGGGAGCTGATCTGCATGGTCGGATCGGCCGCTCAGCGGGTGACCGGCACGCTCAAGCGTAGCTCCGGACGCGTCGGGCCCTCCCCTCCCGTGCGTTCCGGCTCGCCCGGTCCCATTCCGGTCTCGTCCTGGCGTTCCGCCGCGAAGCGGTAGCCCACGCCGAAGTGCGTGTGAACGTAGCGCCACCGCGGGGAGATCCGCTCGAGCTTGTTGCGCAGCTTGCGCACGAACACGTCGACCGAGCGGTCGCCGCGGACCATCGCGTATCCCCAGACCCGCTGGTAGATCACCTCGCGCTCGAGCACGCGGCCCTCGGCCGCGGCGAGCTGGCGCAGCAGGTCGTACTCCTTGCGGGAGAGCCCGGCGGCCTCCTCCCCCACGTAGGCGTCGAACTGATCCGGCCGGATCGTCAGCTCCCCCGCGGTCAACGGCCCCTCCTCGAACAGCACGTCGGCGATCCGGCGCCGCCGCAGCACGGCCTGGATGCGGGCGACGAGCTCCTCGGGATGGCACGGCTTGGTGATCCAGTCGTCGGCGCCGCCGCGCAGCGCCCGCACCCGGTCGGCCACCGGCGTCAGCCGGCAGACGGCGAGGATGGCGAGCGCCGGGATGGCCCCGGCGACGCGCTCGAGGTAGTCGAGCCCGGAGAGCTCCGGGTTGAGCACGAGCGCGTGGAGCCGCATGGCGGCGAGCTGGTCGGGCCCCGGCGGGTAGGTGAAGGTCTCGTGTTCCCAGCGCAGCGCGGCGATCCGCCGCTCGAGCATCGTCACCAGAGCGCTGTCATCGTCGACGAGCGCGATCCGCACCTGCCGAGCCTCTCCGGGCACTGACATCCTGGACCTCAGTCTAGATGCCGCAGCCGACACGGCCCGCGGCGCCCCGACGCGCTCGGCGTCAGCCCGCGACCTGCTCGTAGCGAGCGTAGAGCTCGTCGACCGCTCGCTTGGCCGCCTCGTGGCGGGCGGTCGACTCGGCCGAGCGAACGGGCGTCGACCAGGCGGACGGGTCGGCGAGCTCCTCCTCGAGCGCCCGCAGCGCCGCCTCGGCCCGTTCGATCTGCTCCTCGAGCTTCGCCTGCTGCCTGCTCGACCCGTTGGCGCCGTTCGCGGCGCCGGCGGCGCGCTTCGCCGCCGGCTTCGGCTTCGCCTGCGTCTGCGCCTGCTTGGCCGCCGCGGCGTCGGCGGCACGCTCCTCGCGCACGCGCACGTACTCCGCCCAGCCACCGAGGTAGGTGCGCAGCGTGCCGTCCTCGAAGGCGACCGTCCGCGTCCCGACCGCGTCGAGCAGGGCGCGGTCGTGGGAGATCAGCAGCAGCGAGCCCGTGAACTGGCTGAGGGCATCCTCGAGCGCCTCGCGACTCTCGACATCCAGGTGATTGGTCGGCTCGTCGAGGATCAGGACGTTCGCCCCCGACTGCACGAGGATGGCGAGCGACAGTCGCTGGCGCTCGCCGCCGGAGAGCCCCTCGAGCGGCTTCTCGGCCTCCTCGCCGCTGAACAGGAAGCGGCCGAGCAGCGCGCGTGCGTTCGCCGGCGTCAGCCCCGTGCGATGCGTCGTCGCCTCGAGCACCGTCCTCGCGTTGCCGGCGTGCAGCTCCTCCGAGTGCTGCGAGAGGAAACCGATCTTGACGTTGTGGCCGGTGAGCAGCTTGCCCGCGACCTGGGGGCCTGCGGCGGCAGGGGTGATCAGCGGATCACCCCTGACGGCCATGCCGGTGGCGTCGCGCCGCTCGGCGCCGTCATCGGCGAACGGGCGGTGGCCCGCGAGTGTCTCGATCAGGGTCGTCTTGCCGGCGCCGTTCGGACCGACGACCGAGACGTGCTCGCCGCGTTCGAGCCAGAGCTCGCCGTCGTGCAGCAGCACCCGCTCGCCGATCGTCACGGTCCCGCCCTGCAGCTCGAACACGACGCGGCCGCTGCGCTCCGGCGGCTTGAACGCGAAGGCGAGCCCCTCACGGTCGCGCTCGCCGCGGTCGAGCCGCTCGATCTTGTCCAGGCGCTTCTGGCGCGCCTGGGCCTGGCGCGCACGCGTGCCGGCCCGGAAGCGGGTGACGAACTTCTCCAGGCGGGCGATCTCCGCCTCCTGGCGCTCGATGGCGCGCCCGAGCGCGAGTTCCCGTTGCGCCTTCTCGGTGCGCCACTGGTGCCAGGTGCCGGGGAAGAACTTGCCGCGACCCGCCTCGAGCTCGAGCACCGCGGTCGCGACCGACTCGAGGAACCAGCGGTCATGCGCGATCAGGATGACGGCGGCATCGAGCGCGTTCAGATGCGTCTCGAGCCATTCGAGCGACTCGATGTCGAGGTGGTTGGTCGGCTCGTCGAGCAGCAGCAGGTCGGGGCTGCCCGCGAGCGCCCGCCCGAGCGAGGCGCGCGTGAGCTCGCCGCCCGAGAACGTCTCGAGCCGCCGGTCGAGCACCGAGTCGTCGCGAAAGCCGAGCCCGTGCAGCGTGGAGAGCGCGCGCTCGCGCCAGGTGTAGCCACCCGCGTGCTCGAGCGCGGCCTGCGCGTCGGCGTAGGCGCTCAGCGTCGGCTCCTCGTAGTCCCCGTCGGCCATCCGCTGCTCGAGCCGCTGCAGCTCGCCCTCCAGCGCGATCAGCTCCGGGGCGCCGGAGAGGACGTAGTCCCGCAGCGTCATCCGCTGGTCGCGCGGCGGGCGCTGGTCATGCAGCGCCACCTTCGTGCCCTTGGCGAGGACCAGCTCGCCGCCGTCGATCGAGGCCTCGCCGGAGATCATCCGCAGCAGCGTCGTCTTGCCGGCGCCGTTGCGGCCCGACAGGCTCATGCGGTCGCGACGCTCGAGCTTGAACGAGATGCCACGGAGCAACGGCTCGCCGGAGAGGTCCTTGCTCAGATCGGAGGCGATGATGACGGCCACGGCCCTGATGGTATGCGGACGGCGCCGCAAGCCCGGTCGTTGTGCGGGCGGCCGCGCGAGGATCCGGGGGATCGGGCTAGGATCGTCGCCGTGGCGCTCCACGACCTTCCCCCCGTCCCTCCGCACGACTTCCCGCCCGCCCGCACCGTGCTCGTCCCCGAGCGCGGAGAGTTCTTCCTGCGCGACTCCGGACCGGGCGAGGGCCCGACCGTCCTCATGCTGCACGGCTGGGTGGGGAGTGCCGACCTCAACTTCGGCGGCCTCTATGACGACGTGATCGCCGCCGGGTACCGGGTGCTCGCACTCGACCATCGCGGCCACGGGCGCGGGCCCCGACCGCTGGCCCCGTTCCGGCTCGTCGATTGCGCGGCCGATGCCGCGGCGGTCGTCCGGACCCTCGGCGTCGGCCCGGTGATCGTCTACGGGTACTCGATGGGCGGCGCGATCGCGCAGCTCATCGTGCGCGATCACGCCGATGTCGTCGCCGGGCTCATCCTGAGCGGGACGGCACAGCACTGGCAGGAGGAGGAGCTGCGCCGCGCGTGGCGGGCGATGCCGTTCGTCGGCCTCGGCCTGTCGCTCGCGCCGCGCCGCGGCTGGGAGGTCGCCCTGCGCCGAGCCGGCCTGCGGCCGAGCCCGAAGACGGCGTGGGTGCACGCCGAGATGACCCGCCACAGCGCGCGTGACATCGCGCAGGCGGGCCGGGAGCTCGGGCGCTTCGACTCGCGGCCGTGGCTCGCGCCACCATCCGTTCCGGTCGCCGTCGTGCTCACCGCCGCGGACGAGGCGGTCCCGCCGGTCAAGCAGCGCCAGCTGGCGGCGGCCGTCCGCGCGTCGGTGCACGAGGCGCAGGTCCGTCACCTCGACGTCGCCGCGATGGCCGGCGAGGGGGCCGCCCGGCGCTACAACCCCGTCCTGCTCGCCGCGCTCGACGCCGTCCGGGGGCGTACCCCAGCCGACACATCCGGTAGCCTTCCCGCCAGTGACACGTAAGCGCACAGCCCTCGTCGTCCTCTCGGTGCTCGCCACGGCGCTGGTGACCGCCCCGTCCGCCTTCGCGCTCACGCACGGCGGGCAGGGGATCTGGGGCCCGGCGAGCGACAAGACGATCACCTACGCGATGTTCATCATCATCGGGATGTTCCCGGTGATCATCATCGTCTTCTCGCTGATCCAGGGCTGGCTCGACCACCGCAAGCACGCGCGGGTGGACGCCGCGAAGCGCCGCGCGCAGTCGGCCGAGTGGAAGGGCGGCTGGTAGGCCGCATCCCGGGGCGGGCCATTGGCCCCACCCGACCCCAGCCGTTAGCCTGAAGGCCGGCATGGCGTACTTCGTCACCGGCGCGACCGGCTTCATCGGCAGCCAGCTCATTCCGCTGCTGCTCAAGCGCACCGCCACCCGGCGGGGCACGGCCGGTCACATCCACCTGCTCGTGCGCGAGAGCTCGCTGCCGCGCATGGAGCACCGCATCGGCGAGTGGGCCCGCGGCGACGCGGCCGTCGCCCGGCGGCTGAAGCCGGTGGTGGGGGATCTCCACGAGCCGCTGCTCGGCGTCGCCCCCGAGGCGATCGACTCCCTCGCCCGGCGCGGGATCGCGCATTTCTTCCACCTCGCCGCGATCTACGACATGACCGCCGGGGCCGAGCTCAACCAGCTCGCCAACATCGAGGGCACCCATCACGCGCTCGAGCTCGCGGCGGCGATCGGCGCGCGACGCTTCCATCACGTGTCCTCGATCGCCGTGGCCGGGACCTATCGGGGCCGGTTCACGGAGGACATGTTCGATGTCGGCCAGCCGCTCGAGCACCCCTACCACCGCACGAAGTTCGAATCCGAGCGGCTCGTGCGCGAGACGGCGACGATGCCGTGGCGGATCTACCGGCCGTCGATCGTCGTCGGCGACTCGCGCACCGGACGCATGGACAAGATCGACGGCCCGTACTACTTCCTGCCCCTGCTGCAGCGCGCCGGGCGGATGATGCCCGACTGGCTGCCGTTGGTCGGCCCCGAGCTCGGCCACACGAACCTGGTCCCCGTCGACTTCGTCGCCGCCGCGCTCGATCACATCGCCCACCGCCCCGGGCTTGACCGGCGGGCGTTCCACCTCACCGATCCCAACTCGGCGCGCGTCGTCGACGTCGTGAACATCTTCGCCCGGGCCGCGGGCGCTCCCCAGTTCGCGGTCACCGTGCAGCCCGGCCCGCTCGCGCGTCTGCCACGCGGGATCGCCTCGGCGCTGCTGGCCCTGCCCGGTGCCCGCGCGGCCCGGCACGCGCTGCTCGCCGAGCTCGGAGTGCCGGGTGAGATCGTCGACTTCATCGATCTGCCGACCGAGTTCGACACGACCCGCGCCCGCCAGGCGCTCGCGGGCTCCGGGATCGAGGTGCCGCCGCTTCAGAGCTACGCCGACCGGCTCTGGGAGTACTGGCGGCTCCATCTCGACCCCGCTCTCGCCCGACACTCAAGCGTGGCGAGCGCCGTCGCCGGCCGGACGGTGCTCATCACCGGCGCCTCGAGCGGGATCGGCCGGGCGACCGCGCTGCGGCTCGCGCGCGCCGGCGCGACGGTGCTGCTCGTCGCGCGCGGGATCGATCAGCTCCAGGACACCTGCGAGGAGATCATCCGCGAGGGCGGCTCCGCCTACATGTACCCGGCCGACATCTCCGATCCGGAGTCCGTCGATGCGCTGATCGAGCGGGTCCAGGCCGAGCATCCCCAGATCGACGTGCTCGTCAACAACGCCGGCCGGTCGATCCGCCGCTCCATCGCCCTCTCCTACGACCGCTTCCATGACTTCGAGCGCACGATGCAGCTCAACTACCTCGGCACGATCCGCCTCATCATGGGGCTGCTGCCGAGGATGCGGGAGCGACGGGCGGGGCACATCATCAACATCTCCTCGATCGGCGTCCAGACGAACCCGCCCCGGTTCTCCGCCTACGTCGCCTCCAAGTCCGCGCTCGACGCCTGGACGCGCGTGGTCAGCTCCGAGTGCGTCGCCGACGACGTGCACTTCACCACGGTGCACATGCCCCTCGTCAAGACCCCGATGATCGCCCCGACGAAGCTCTACGACCGCTTCCCGACGATCTCACCGGAGGAGGCGGCGGAGATGATCGCGGAGGCGATTCGCACGCGCCCCAAGACGGTGAACACCGCGCTGGGCACCGTGGGCGAGGTGAGCTACGCGCTCTTCCCGAAGCTCGTCGACCAGGTCCTCTCCACCGCCTACAAGGTGTTTCCCGACTCGGCCGCCGCACGCGGTCAGCGCGACCCCGCCGAGCGAGCCTCCACCGAGCAGGCGCTCTTCGCCCGGCTGATGCGGGGCGTGCACTGGTGAGCGCCTCGGGCCTTCCGGGCTGACCCGGCGAGGGGTCAGCCCTCGTCGAGCAGGAGCCCCTCGCGCAACCCGCCCTGGCCGATCTCCAGCGGCGCGTCGAACAGTTCGGAGACGGCGCGGAGGATGACGAGCCCGCCGGTGAGCAACCGGGCGCGCTGCACGTCGACCCCGAACCGGCGCGCGAAGCCGACGGCGCTCTCCTGTCGCGCGGCGGCGAGCAGGCGGTCGAGGGTCGCGGCGTCGAGACGGGAACCGGCGAGCGTCCGCAGTGAGGTGGCGCTGCCGCCCACGGCCACGAGCCGCCGCACCTCCGGCGGTGACGGCGCGGCGGCGACGGTCGCCCGAACGGCTGCGAGCGCGGCCTCCACCTGCTCCCCGGTCGGCGGATCGGCGGGCAGCCAGCGCTCCGTCACGACCCCCGAGCCGAGCGGGAGCGAGATCCACCAGCGCACGTGGCTCGGAGGATCGCCGACGACGAGCTCGCTCGAACCACCTCCCGCGTCGACCACCCCGAGGCCGGGCATCGCGTCCGCCCCGGCCGCCCACGCCGCCCCGATGAAGGCGAGCCGGGCCTCCTCCGCCCCGCTGAGGACCTCGAGCTCCAGGCCCCCGCAGGCGGCGTGGACGAGCCGCGCCAGGACGGCTCCGTTGGCGGCGTGGCGGATCGCCGCCGTGGCCACGCAGCGGATCCGCTCCGCGCCGAGCTCGCGCGCGATCGCGTGCTGCTCGGCGACCGCCTGCACCACCTCGGCCAGCTTGCCGGCCGGGATGTTGCCGTCAGGGCCGAGGGCCCGGCCGATCAGGGTGAAGGCGCGCTCCTGCCGGCACGCGACGAGCGAGCGGCGCTCGCAGTCGGCCACGAGCAGCCGTGTCGTGTTCGAGCCGATATCGATGCAGGCGCGGCGCAACGCGCCCCAACGCTAACGTCCCGACACCGCCTCCGCCAGGCGCGGCTCGGCGACCGGCGCCGCAGCGGCCCGGCGCGCCGCCGGGATGAGGAAGCCCGAGAGCGCGGCGATGGCGAGGAAGCCGGTGGCCATCCAGTACGTGTCCGTGAACCCCGAGAGGCTCGGCAGCCCGTGGAGCACGTTGTCGGCGATGAAGGTCGCCGACAGCTGTCCGCCGAGCGCGCCACCGAGCGTTCGCATCACCGTGTTCATCCCGCTCGCCACCCCGGTCTGGTGCGGCTCGACAGCGCCGACGATCAGGTTGCCGAGCGCCGAGAACGACAGCCCGATCCCGATGCCGAGCGCCGCGGAGCTGATCAGGATGTCGTAGGGGTGGCCGTGCTGGAGCGCCGACCACAGGAAGCCGAGCGCCGAGATCACGGCTCCCGCGATCAGGGCGAACCTCGACCCGTAGCGGCGGGCGATCTTCCCGGCGGCGCTGCCGAGCAGCCCCATCCCGACCGCGGAGGGCAGGAGGTAGAGGCTCGAGACGACGACGGAGGCCCCGAACCCGAACCCGGTGCTCCGCGGCAACTGGGCGAACTCCGGGAACACGAGGAAGGACGAGTACATCCCGCCGCCGATCAGGAAGGCGGCGAGGTTGGTCGTCCACACCCCGCGGATCCGCATCATCGTCATGTCGACGAGTGGGTGGTCGCTGCGCACCTCCACCATCACCCACAGCGCGATCCCGACGAGGCCACCGACGATCAGCGCCAGCGACCGGCCGCTTCCCCACCCCCACACCGTGGTCTGCGCGATCCCGATCAGCAGCAGGCTGATACCGAGCGACATGATCGCGACGGCGAGCCAGTTGACGTGGCCGGGTGACTTCACCGGTGACTCCGGGATCCAGCGCCACGTGGCGGCGGCCGCCAGCAGCGTCACCACCAGCGGGATCCAGAACAGCCAGTGCCAGCCGAGGTGCTCGGAGATGAGGGCCCCGGCGAGCATGCCCAGGCCGCCGCCGACGCCGAGGATCGAGGACATCAGCCCGATGCTCCCGGCCACGCGCTCCCGGGGGAACTCGTCCCGCGCGATCGAGAACGCGAGCGGGAAGATCCCACCGCCCGCGCCCTGCACGACCCGCGCGACGATGAGCAGACCGAGCGAGTTCGACACCGCGGCGAGCAGCGTGCCCGCGGCGAGGATGAGCAGTGTCGCGAGCAGCAGCTTCTCCTTCCCGTACATGTCACCGAGCCGGCCGATCACCGAGGTGCCGACCGATGCGGAGAGCAGGAACGCGGTGAGCAGCCAGCCGGCCCCGGTCACGGTCGTGTGCAGCGCGTGCTGGAAGGTCGGCAGCGCCGGGATCACCGCGGAGGACAGCACCGAGTAGGCGAGCCCGGCGGTGCACAGGACGGCCAGGATCACGTTCGGGTGAACGTCGTGCGTGCGGTGGGGAAGATGCGGATGGTGACTGGGGGGCTGGAGCGTCGCGGCCATCCTCGTACTGTGACACACGCCCCCGCCACGGCGCGTCGTCCAACCGCGCCGTGGCGGGGGATCCGGCCACCCCCGCGCGCTCCCGCCGGCGGGGCCTATAGTCGCGCCCATGGTCGAGCCCCCACAGCCGTTCGACGTCCAGGACCGGGAGCACAGCGACGGGATGTTCGTCCGCCAGGCCAGCCGGTTCCGCGGCTGGGTCACGGCCGACGGGTCCGGCGGGTTCGCGCCCGCGGCGGGGCGCTACCACCTCTACGTCGCGCGCGCCTGCCCATGGGCGCACCGCACGATCATCGGTCGCGCCCTGATGGGCCTCGAGGAGGCCATCACGGTCTCCTACGTCGACCCGATCCGCGATGCGCGGGGCTGGGCGTTCACCGAACCGGGCCGCTACGAGGATCCCCTCCACGGTTTCGGCCTCCTGGCGGAGGCCTATCGGCGGGTCGATCCCGGCTTCGAGGACCGGGTCACCGTCCCCGTGCTGTGGGATCGCGAGCGCGACACGATCGTCAACAACGAATCCGCGGACATCCTGCGCATGCTCTCCACCGTGTTCGCGCCACTCGCCGAGCACCCGGTCGTCCTGTACCCGCGGGAGCGGGCGGCGCAGATCCACGCGCTGAACGAGCGGATCTATGAGCGGGTGAACAACGGCGTCTACGTGGCCGGGTTCAGCACCCGGCAGGCCGTCTACGAGCGCGCGGTGGAGGGCGTGTTCGGCCTGCTCGACGAGCTCGAGGCGCGGCTGGCCACGAGCCGCTTCCTCTTCGGCCCCGAGCCGCTCGAGACCGACTGGCGCCTCTTCACCACGCTGATCCGCTTCGACGCCGTCTACCAGATCCACTTCAAGTGCTCACGGCGGAAGATCGCCGAGTACCCGAACCTGTGGCCGTACCTGCGTGACCTCTACCAGTGGCCCGGGATCCGCGAGACGGTCTCCTTCGATGAGATCCGCGCCCATTACTACCGGACGCACGGGTCGCTCAATCCGCACCACATCGAAGCGGTGATGCCGGCGCTCGACTTCGACGAGCCGCCGGGGCGTCGCGCCCTCGGCTGACCGCCTCTCGCCCGCGCCGCGGGGGTTGCGGCGGGCGCCTGCGCAAAGTCACACTGGGTTCACCCCGGAGCAACACCGGCCGCTCCAGGTCGCGGGGACACTTGCGCCGTTCCCTCCCAGAACGAAAGGACTCGCTGATGAGTATCCAGCTGCCGCGGCCGGAACGCGGCGGTCGTCCGTCGCCGGGCCGTCCCGGCGCGCGCCGCCTTGCCTGCGCCTGCGCCGCGGCGCTCGCCTGCCTGGGCGCCGCCCTCGGCACCGCCGTCTCGGCCAACGCTCGAGCGCACCGCGCCCACCAGGAACTGCACCACCAGGCCGCCCCGGCCGACGGGCTCGGCATCCAACCCGGGAAGATCAAGCACGTCTGGCTGATCATCCTCGAGAACAAGTCCTACGACGCGACCTTCACCGGCCTCAACAACAACACGTACCTCTGGAAGACCCTGCCGTCGCAGGGGGTCCTCCTGAAGAACTACTACGGCACCGGTCACTTCAGCCTCGACAACTACATCTCGCTCGTCAGCGGCCAGGCGACCCAGGCCGACACGCAGTCCGACTGCCCGAACTACGACCTGTTTCGCGGCTCGGTCGACACGACGGGTTCGCTGCTGACCAACCCGAACTACGGGCAGATGGTCTCCGCCGCCGGTGTCAACGCTCCGGCCGGCCGGAACGGTTGCGTCTACCCCGCCAACGTGCCGACCCTGTTCAACCAGCTCGACGCCGCACATGTCAGCTGGAAGGGGTACGCCCAGGATCTCAACAGCAGCTATGGCGGCGACACGCACGGGATCCCCGGGCTGACGTCGAACAACGCGGGCGTGCAGTACTGCGGCGCGCCGTACGCGTCGGCGGGTGCGATCGGGACCCAGCCCAACCCCGGCGCCGCCGTCGGCAACGACCAGTACGTGCCCAAGCACTTCCCCTTCCCGTGGTTTGAGTCGATCCTCCAGTCCGGCGACTGCAACGCCCAGCACATCGCCGACCTGTTCGACCCCAGCAACGGCCTCTACCACGACCTCCAGCACGAGTCCACCACCCCGGCCTTCAGCTGGATCACACCGGACAACTGCAGCGACGCCCACGACGCCGTCTGTCACGGGAACAACCTGTCGGGCGGGTTCTCGGACCCGAACACCCCGAAGCCCCCGGTGAACTACACGGGCGGGCTGTACGCGGCGGATCTCTTCCTCGAGCACATCGTCCCGGAGATCGAGGCATCGCCGGCCTTCCGCGACGGCGGTCTGATCGACATCACCTTCGACGAGGCCTTCCCGCCGTTCACCTACACGGGTAACAGCTTCGCCAACTCGACGACGATCCAGCCCGACGCCGCCGCGTCGATCGCCTCGGATTCGGCCGGTGAGACGCTGTTTGGCCAGACGGTGCACTCCGAGCCCCAGGGCCCGAACACCCCGCTGGCCACCGACGCCAACGGGAACCAGCTGTTCCCCGGCGACGGGTTCAACGCGTTCATCGACCGCCCGGCCGTGCCCGGCCTGATCCTCGGCGGTGGCAGTCCCGTCGGCGGCAGCGCGACCGGCGGAGCGCGCAGCGACACCGCCTCGGGATCGCCGACGTCGCCGATCATCGCGGATGACTCGATCACCCTCCGCGACGTGGGCCGGTCGGTCACCGACACGACCGACCCGGGCAACCCGATCCCGGCCGGGTGCGTGGTGGCCAACGTCGTCAACACACCGGCGACGCCACTGGTGTCCGCCGAGCAGGGCGGCGCGGCCGACACCGGCGCGTTCACGCTCACGTGCAACGGGGTGGCCACGTCGCCCACCGGGCCGGTGACCCGGATCAACCTCGGCCCCGAGACGGCGGCGACGGACCCGCTCTACGACGCGACCGATCCGACCAACGGCGGTGGCGACACCGGGAGCGTGCTGATCAGCCCCTACATTCGGCCGGGCAGCGTCAGCACCCGCTACTACAACCACTACAGCTGGCTGCGCACGATCGAGGACGTGTTCAACGTCGCCAAGGCCTCCCCCGGACTCGACGGCGACGGCCACATCGGCTACGCCGCCCAGCCCGGTCTGGCCCCGTTCGGCCGAGACGTGTTCAACAACCCGGGCGGCCAACCGCGCGGCGGGCTCGGCTACCCGCTCGGCTGAGGCCGGAATCGATGACGACGCACGGAATGCGCCGGCCCTCGCCGGCCGGCGCCTCCGACGGGGGCCGAGCCAGCGGGCTCGGCCCCCGCGCCGTCGCCCGGGCCGTTGCGACGGTGGCGGCGACGGGAGCCCTGGCCGGTGGCGCAACTATCGTGCTGTCGGCCGTCGGCCGCCCACCCCATCCGGCGGGCGCCCCGGAGCACGTGCCGACGGACCCGCCGAGCCCGCCGGTCTCGGCCGTGACGTCCTCCCGCACGCTCCGGACCCACGCCCGTGGGATCGGCGCGACGCCGGTGCGCACGTCCGGCACGACCTACGGGTACGTGCCCGCCTGGCTCGGGCACCAGTCGATCCCGGTGGGCCGGGTCGTCACCGCGACCCTGCGGCATCCGTGGCTCGCCATCCAGGGGGACACGGTGCGGCTCCGGGTTCCACGGGCCCAGGCGCTCGTGACGGTCGTCGGCCCGCAGGTGCCGGAGCAGGGCCGCTTCCCGGTGCCGATGAGCACCCGCTGCACCTTCACCGTCACCATCGCCCACCCGTCCGCCCCGATCGCGCTCGATCCGCGGCAGTTCTGGGTGATCGACGAGCAGGGCCGGCGCCACACCCTCCACGTGACCTCGATGAGCGGCGGCCGTCCCGCCCGCGCCGCGCTGCCGGGACGCCCGACGCTCCTGCGGATGACCGCGGTGCTCCCGGTCGGCCAGGGCGACGTCGCCTGGGCGCCCGTGCCGGGCGCCGGCGCGGTGATCCGCTGGGATTTCGACGTCGAGATCGACTGAGGCCGACTGGGAGATCGCCGGCCCGCCGCGGCCGGCGATCTCTCAATCCCAGCGGTGCCGGGCGCTCCGGCGCCGGTCGCCTCGTCCCTCCTGTCGACGGTCCGCGCGCGGCGCGGTCTGCCGTCTGCGGTGGCTCGGACGGTCGCGCAGACTGAGCCGCTCGTCCCGGGAGCCCTGGTTGGAGGCGGCCGCGGTCGCCACGTCCCGCGGGTAGGTGTCCCGCGCGCGCAGCAGGGTCACCCCGGCCGCGGCGAGCGTCGTGAGGAGCACGAGGAAGGTGATCTCGAGACCGTGTGCCTCCCGGGAGCTGATGGCCGGGGGGTGTGTGCCGATCGGGGACTGGGCGGGGTAGAAGCCGGCGATCAGTGAGGCGAGCTCGCCGAAGATCAGCGGGGCCAGCGCCTGTGCCAGCGAGCGGACCACGGTGCGGATGCTCTCCGCCCGCCCCCAGAGGCCGGCCGGCATGATGTCGAGCCGCGCCGCATCGAGCGGCGGGTTCGCCGCCGCCAGGAGGGCCGCCCCGCCGACGTCGAACCACAGCGCCGGGGTGAGGTGGCTGGAGACGAAGCCCGGGATCAGGAGCACCGCGGCGCCGAGATAGCACACCGCGGGCAGCCAGATGCGACTCGACAGCACCCCACGGCGCAGGAGCAGATCGCCGACCCAGCCGCTGGCGAGCGTTCCGATCAGTGCCCCGATCACGAGGAGCGCGAGGACGAGGTCCGAGGTCACCGGTCCGACGCCGTACTGGCCCTGGACGAAGGAGAGCGCAAAGGTCGTGAGCCCGGCGAAGAAGAAGTAGCCGAGGGATGAGCTGATGATCATCATCACGTTCGACGGGATCGACAGCGTGTAGCGCACGGCGTCGGCGAGGGTGAGCGTCCGGGGGTCCCGCGTGAGCACGAGATCCGGATCGGGCTCGACCCCCATCCGGAGGGCCGCCTGGTGGGCCAGGTCATCGGCGAGCGCCGCCTCCGCCTCATCCTCGAACCAGTCCGTGCTGGAGTGCCGGCGCGCTCGCGCCCTGGCGGCCGCCTCGATGAGGTCCTCGACCCCGGGCTCGAGGTGGCTCTGGCCTCCCCGCAACGGCTCGGGGACGGTCCGATACAGCTCGCGGGCCAGGAAGAAGCCCGGAATGGCGAGGAGCGCGAACGAGACGCGCCAGCTCAGCGCGACCGCGACATTGCCGGAGATGATGAAGCCGACGGCGTTCCCGGCGATCTCGCCACCGAGGATGTAGGCGTAGATCCGCCCGCGCTCCCGCGCGGGGAAGTAGTCACCGGTGAGGGAGGCGATGGCCGGGCCGGCGGTCGCCACGACCGCGCCCAGGGCCAGACGGGTGAGCAGCAGCGTCGAGTAGCTGCCGGCGACGGCGCTCAGCAGCGAGGCGACGCTCCAGCAGACGATGCTCGCCGAGAGCATCGGGATCCGCTTCACCCGGTCGACGAGCAGGCCGACGGGGATGGTCGCCACCGCTCCCACCAGCAGCGTCACGGAGCTGAGCAGACCGATCGACCCCGGGCCGATGTGCATGCTCCGTTCGAGCTCGGGCGCGACGGCGCCGATCGTGGCGGTGTCAGCCCCGTTGAGCGCGAGCACGAGGCCGAAGACGACGATCACCCGGGCACGGGCCGCGCCTCCCACGCGCCGCACGACCTCGCCCCGGACAAGGCGCCCGCTCCAGCGCGTGGCACGAATCAGCCCGCGCGCGATCGACGCGCCGACGGACCGTTCAGCCATGGGCGGGTGGCATCGACACCCCGCCAGTATGGAGGACGACGCCCCGGCGACGACCCGGCCAACGGCGTGGCCGGCTCAGGCGATCCGCACGGCTCAGGCCCGCCGAGCGACCTGGCGTGCGAGCTGATGCAGCAGGCTCTGGGCCGCGACGTTGCCCTCGCCCCAGAAGGCGTGCTGGGCCTCCCGGCCGGCCACGCGGTACCCCTGGCTGATGTGCCACGGCATCGGATCCCAGGTGCCGGCCGCGCGGACCCACGGGCGGTCGTCGTGGACGTAGAGGACGAGTCGGTTGTGGCCGGACCCCATGAAGTGGCCGGCGTGGGTGGTGAGATCGAAGCCGACGAGCGGGGTCGCCCCCGCGGGCAGGATGGTCGGCTCGTCGTGCCCGTAGGCCCGCATGCCCGCCTCCAGATCGTCGAAGTACGCGCCGAGCGCGTCCTGGTCGGCCGGCGTGACCAGTCGCGTGATCGTGACGTAGCCGCGGGTGAAGATCGGCCAGCCGGCGCCGGTCCCCGCCGCGACCTCGATCTCGAAGGTCTGTCCGTCGAGCCCCCCGGGCCGCAGCGGGGTGAACCGGCCGATCTCGGAGGCGTAGTCGGGCCAGGTCTCCGGCGCGGTGAGGGCGGCGATCACGCCCTCGGCCGAGGGCATCGGCACGGGCGGATAGGTGTGCCACACCTGCTCCTGCAGCGGTGCCCGCTCGGGGGTGAGCTCGCCGAGGCGAGCGAGCCGCAGCCGCCAGACATGGTCGTAGGCGGCCTTCTCCGCCGCGGTGGGGAACGCGACGCCCCATCCCCGGCGGGCGTCGTCGGCGTACGCATCGCTGAACCATTCGCCGACCAGCGCGCGGCCTCCCTGCTCGAGCTGCTCGCGCGAGAGCGTCCCCCGGGCGCTCGAGGCGGCGTCGAACCGGTGCGCACCGAACGCGCGGTGGAATGCGGCCAGATCGGTCGCTCGCAGGCGCCTGCGCTCGGGTCGGCGGTACCAGTAGGTGGTCAGCAGGTCGAAGGCGCAGCGGAGGTCGTCGACGTCGCGCTCACCGGCGGGACGGCGGTAGTAGGCGGCGTTCAGGAAATCCGTCACCCAGGGAGCCGCGTCGCGGCCGCAGATCGAGGTCCCGGTCATCCTCGCGAAACGCAGCACACCCGATCGAGGCGGTGTCGTCGTCTCCGGCTCATCGAGATACTCGGGGATCTCCTCGACTTCGTCGGAGGGCGCCGAGGAGGAACGGTCGGTCATCTCGTCAATCCTTTCCTGGGGAGATCACTTCGAGCCTCGCCGCCCGGTTCGCCGCACCCATCGTCGTGGAATGCCGGTCGGCGCTGGCGCCCTCGGCAAGCGCACGGAGCGACGGCGCCTCGCCGCCCGCCGCTTCCCAGAGGCGGAGCGCCCGTCGCGCCGTGGTGCGCAGCGCCCGTCGGTGCTGGCGCTCCCGACCGGGTCGAGGACGCGTGAGCTGCATTGCCCGCACCGCGCGGGCGAGCTGCCGCTCCACCTCCTGCGTGTCGGCCGCCGCGGTGTGTGCCTCCTGCCACGCTTCGAGGGTCGCCCACTCCGCCGGCTGCCGGATGCAGACGCCGACGCACGGCGCGGGCGCCTCCAGTCCGCCGCAACGCTCACACCACCAGGTGACGACCGGGTCGGGCGCCGCGGCCAGCTCCCGGACCGTGGCGGGCAGCGCCCGCTCGTGGGTGCGCAGGGCGTCATGCCCCCGCTCGAGCTCCCCGGTCGCCGCGCCGGTGTCGACGTCGGGCGCCGCCGGGCCGCCGGGCGAGCGGTCGGCCGGGGTCAACGCGTCGGCGAGGAACGACTGCAGAACCGCCGCCAGGCGCTGCCCCCGCCGCCGTGACCGCTCCGCCGACTCGAGGAGCAGGTCGACGTCGGTGCCGGCCACGAGCTCGAGCTTGCGCTCCGGACCGCAGCCGCCCGGGCAGCCGGACGGCAGGCTCATCGCCCCGCACCCGATGCACGTGGCGATCGTCAGCCGCTTCGGCACCGCCATCGGGGCGCTCATCGTGCCGCCTCGCTCGTGGCCTGGCGCATGGGCACCGGGCTCAGCCCGCGGAGCGCCGTCGGCTCCAGATGACGAGCCCGGCCGCGGTGATCACCGCCACCTCGACCGCGACGGTGAGCACCCCGAGCGGCTGCCCCCGGTTGCCGATGTCATCGGCGGCGCCGGGGAGGCCGGTGGTGCGGCTCGCGACATACGCGAGCAGCGCGGCGGTGCAGAGCGCGCCCGCGGCGTGCCAGAGGAGCGGAAGCGGGCGGGCGGCCAGGAGGACCGCCAGCGGGACGCTCGCCACGGCGAGGCACAGCTCGAGCCCGCCGACGTAGAGCTGGTTGTGAAGCGACCCGGAGCCATCGATGACATGGATGATCGCCACCACGAGCAGGCCGGCCGCGGCGAGGATGGCGACCGGGCGGCCGATGGGCCGGCTGGCAAGGGAGCGGCGGAGGGAGGACATGGCGTCGGCGTTCAGGCGGAGCCGGCGGAGCCGGCGGACGGCCGTACCGCCCAGGCTGCCTCGATCCCCGACCAGGAACGGTTCAGGCTCCATCGGGCGTTTCTGGAGCACCCCTGGGACCGTTCGTCCGTCCATGGTCGTCACGATAGGGCGTGACGGTCGGCTGAGCCCCTCGGCCTCCTCGTGATCCCGCTGCGGCTCTTCCACAGTCCGTTTCCGATCGAACCACTCGTCGCCCCGCCCCGTCACCGGCACGTTCTCCAGGCCGGCCGACACCGCTCGCGTCGTTCCTGAGACCTACCGCACCGGAACCCACGCCGTAGCTCGCGTGGAGCCGGCCGATCGAGCCAGCGGCGTGCGGCCCTGGTGGGCGACCCCCGTACACCGGCCGCGGGTTCATGACGGCGGGGGGTCGCCGCCACAGCGGCCCGCCCGGTGGCTCGCCGAGCGCCACCACCATCAACCAAAGGTCCTTCAGGTGAAGGAGCACCTCCGCCGGCGCGCCCCACTCCCGCCACCGCTCGGGGCCACGCACGACGCTCGCGCAGGCACGGCCGATGCGTGGCGAGGTCCTTCGCGGCGTAGGCGCGCGAGAATGTGCTCGGCTGGCAGGGTGTGGTCGAGGCCGTGATCCTCGCGCACATGCTTCTGGACCTCTGCGACGAGATCCTCCTCGTCGACGGCGTCGATGACCGCCTCACAACGCGGGCACTGCATGGTGATGGTCATGGGCTCCTCCCTGGGTTCCGGGCAGAGGCGCACTCCGATGTGACCGTTGCTCGGACACGTCACTCTCGCCGCCCGTCCGGTGACCTCGCGCAGACCTTCGCAGAACAACTTCCTGCGTAGAACCGCTGTTCGCAGTCCTTCGCAGGAAGTTCAACCAGTGGAGACGGGGGGAATTGAACCCCCGTCCGCGGTCGCGTAAGAGATGGCGTCTACGAGCGTATCCGGCGCTCTGATCTCACTCCCCACTCGCCTCGCCGGCGGGGTTGTGGAGAGCCAGCTCCCTGAATGTCCTCAGATTGGAGGGAGCAAATCCGCTCTGAGCAAGCCCACTGTTGATCCCGGATCCCCCGCCGTGGGCGAACGGGGGGCGAGATGATGCTTAGCTAGCCGAGATTAGGCGGCGAGGCCAAGATCAAAGTTGTGCGTGTCCGCACTTATTGTTTCCCAGGTGTTTTACGAGGCCGCCCGGGAACCTCGACTCGCAACCATCCCCACGATCCGACCACGTCGAAGCCTGTCGTCCCCGGGGTATGGACGCTCCATTTTAGCGCTCGCTTGGTTTACCGCCCAGTGCGGGGGGCAACGTTATCCTCGTGCCCCTTCGCATCCCCCCGCGAACCCCACTCTGCCCCGGGGCGCGCCTCGGCTCGCGGTACCGCCTGATCTGCGTCGCGGGCGCCGGCGGGATGTCGACCGTCTGGCGCGCCCACGATGAGCGGCTCGAGCGCCCGGTGGCGGTCAAGGTCCTGTCGGACGCCCTGGCCGGCGATCCTGACGCCGTCGCCCGCTTCATCCGTGAGGCGCACACGCACGCGCAGATCCACCACCCGAACCTCGTTCAGGTGTACGACTACCGGGTGACCGGCGACCCGCGCTACCTCGTCATGGAGTACGTCGACGGCTGCACGCTCAGCCGACGGCTCGACCGCGGCAGCCTGTCGAGCGGCGAGGTGCACACGCGCGCCTCCCAGCTGCTCTCCGCCGTCGCCTGCGTTCACGACCATCACGTCCTGCACCGGGACATCAAGTGCGGCAACGTGCTCCTCGATGGCGAGGGCAATGCCCGGCTCTCGGACTTCGGGCTGGCTCGGCTCGAGGACTCGGCACCGCCCTCACCGGCCGGCGAGGTGGTGGGCACCCTGCGCTTCCTGGCTCCCGAGCTCCTCGAGGGCCGGCCGGCCAGCCGCCAGAGCGACCTCTACGCGCTCGGCGTGCTGCTGCGCGCCGCGGCCACCCGAGCCCACGTCGACCCGGCGCTCGGCCGAGCCATCCGCTGGCTGACCGAGCCCGACCCGGAGTGGCGGCCGAGCGATGCCCGTGCGGTCATCACCGCACTGCGCAACGGCCAGCGCCATCGCGACCGACCGGCGCCCACGCGGCGGATCAGGTCCGGGGCAGCGACGAGGCTCTGAGCTCCTGCGCCGAGGCCACCTCGGAGCGCAGCCGGTCGGGGTCGACGCCCATCCGGACGAGCGTTCGCGCTGCCCCTGACTCCTCGTGCATCACGAGGCTGCGGAGGAGGTCGAGCGCGGTGAGTTCGCTGGATTCGCGCGCCGCCGCGTGCGTGAGCGCCCGTTCGAGGATGCGCCGTGCCACGGGCGAGACGACCGTCGCCGCCCCGGCGCGCTCACTGCTCGCGTACGCTCGCCGCGCCGCCTCGAGCGTCATCTCCGTCGTGGGCTGCACGGCGTCGCGGGTCGCCTCGAGCGTCACGCCGAGACGGCGCAGGAGGACCGATGCGGCATCATCACCGCACTGCAGGATGCCGAGCAGGAGGTGCTCCGTGCCGACCTCACTGCTCCCGAGGCTGGCCGCCTCCTGGCGGGCGATCCGCACGGCGCGGCGAGCTGACACGGAGACGTTGACGCCTCCGGCGGAGCTCCCATTCGCCTCGCCGGCGCCCTCGCCCGCCTTCACCATGCGGGCGACGCTCTCCCGATGCCGCCGGTGGGCCGCCTGCTTGGAGACGCCGATCGCGGCGCCGATCTCACGCCAGGACATCCCGGCGCGGATCGCGTCGGCGGCGAGCTCCGATTCGATCGTGTCGAGCTCCCGACGGAGCTCGCAGAGCGCCTCGAGCTGCCCGGCCGGGTCGTTGCCCGAGACGACTCGGACGACGAGCGCCTCGACCTGCGATGACCGCTGCGTCGGCATTTCAGCTCCCCGGCTCGGATGTGGTGGTGGTGCGTGCGACTTCTGCGGCGAAGTCGTCAGGTTGCGCGTGCATACCCCTGTGTAGATGCCCCTGAGGAGCCGTTCACATTCGTCCCCCGGGAGATGCGCGGCGTGAGGCGGCCGTTCGCCGCGCCCCTGGGGCGACCGCCTCGGGCTATTCTGTTGACAACGTCGAGGTTGTCATTTGTCTGTCGCAACCATATGGTTGTCACCTGTCCCCCGCCCCCTCCGCCGCGCCCCTCCGGAGTGGCATGCCCGGAGCCCGTCCGCGCGTGACCGATCAGCTCGGGCTCGTGTTCGGCGCCCTCGCCGATCCCACGCGCCGGCTGATCCTGGAGGCGCTGATCCGCGACGGCTCGACCTCGGTGCCCGCGCTCACCGCCGAGCTCCCCATCACCCGCCAGGCGGTAGCCAAGCACCTCTCGACACTGACCGGGGCCGGGCTGGTCGAGCGCCGGCCGGGCACCTCGGGCCGCGAGGTCCACTACCGCCTCGCCCCCGGCGCGCTCGGCCCGGCGGCGAGCTGGATCCGGATCGCCGATGCCGCCTGGGGCGCCCGGCTGGAGCGCCTCCGCAGCACCCCGGAATCGCCCCGCTGAACCGAACTTTCGACGTTATGTGCGCGTTCTGGGACCGCCACGTCGAACGTTCGCGTGCGCCCGGCCGCCCCCGACCTCACCCCTCAGCGCCCGACGTCACGCAGCTCGCGCGCCACCTCGCGCGCCATGTCGCGCTTCTTGATCGTCTCGCGCTTGTCGTAGAGGTCCTTGCCGCGCGCGAGCGCGATCTCCACCTTCGCGCGCGAGCGCTCGCCGGCGAAGTAGATCCGCGTCGGCACGAGCGTGAAGCCACGCTCGTTCAGCGACCCGGTGAGCTTCTCGATCTCACCCCGGTGCAGGAGCAGCTTCCGGGTGCGCTCGGGGTCGTGGTTCTCCCGTGACGCCGCCGGGTACGGCGCGATGTAGGCGCCGATCAGCCACACCTCGCCGTCCTTGATCGTCGCGTAGGAGTCCTTCAGCTGCGCGTTGCCGTCGCGCAGCGACTTGACCTCGGTGCCGGAGAGAACGATCCCACACTCGAACCGCTCGATCAGGTGGTACTTGAACGCCGCCTGGCGATTCGTGGCGACGTCACCGGGGGACGCCTTGCGCTTGCTCTTCTTGGCCATGGTCAGTCGGTTCTCACAGGTAGCAGGTCCACCCTACCGCGCGGCGGGTCGATCCCGCCGATGGTGACCGCCACCGAGTCCCCGAGCCGCAGCGCGCCGCCGCCGCGGGTGCCGATCAGCGCCGTCCCCTCCTCGTTGAGCTCCCACCAGTCGTCGCGCATGTGGCGCACCGGCAGCAGCCCCTCGTACTCGCCGTCCGCTCCGAAGGCGACGAAAGCACCGGCTCCGATCACGCCGACGACCTCCCCCTCGAACACGATCTCCGGCCCCGCGTGCTCCTCCGCCAGGGTCGAGGCGAGCAGGAAGCAGCGCGCGATGTCGTCGCTGTCGCGCTCGATCGTCATCGCGTGCCGCTCCCGCTCGGAGGCCCAGGGCCCAGCCTGGGTGACCCACGCGCTCTCCGGGACGGGCTCATCACCCGTCACCGCGGAGAGCAGCGAGCGGTGGCAGATCAGGTCGGGGTAGCGGCGGATCGGGGAGGTGAAGTGGCAGTAGCTCGCCAGGTGCAGCCCGGAATGCCCGCGGTTGCGGTCGTCGTAGTACGCCTGCTTGAGCGAGCGCAGGACAATGCGGTTGAGCGCCCGCGCCCCGCGCCCGTCGCGCGCGAGGACCCAGTCGGCCACCATGCGCGACGCCTCGCCCGCCAGGTCGGAAGCCTGCTGTGGTGTGAGGGCTCCGCCCGGCACGGCCGGGGTCGGCACCCCGAGCGAGGCGAGCTGCTCGAGCATCCGCTCCACCGCCATCGGCTCGGGACGCTCGTGCACGCGGTAGAGCGCGGGGAGACGGTGTGCTTCGAGGAACCGTGCGACCTGCTCGTTCGCGGCGATCATCAGGTGCTCGATCAGCCGATGCGACTCCGTCTGCACGACCGGCGCCACCCCGGCGACGTTCCCGCGGCGGTCGAAGAAGAACTCCGGCTCAGCCGACTCGAGGACGAGGGCGGCCTTGGCCGAGCGCCGTTCCTCCAGCGCCCGTGCCGCTGCACGGGCGCTGGCCAGGCCCTCCCCCCACTCGTCCGGGGCCCGCTCGCCGCCCGCGAAGATGCGGTCGACCTGCTCGTAGGTGAGCCGTTGATCGGACCGGATGACCGACCGGTAGAACGCGGCGCTCACCACCTCGGAACCACGGACGAGCATCTCCACGGTGACGGCCAGCCGGTCCTGGAACGGCACCAGCGAACAGGCGCCGTTGGAGAGCTCGGGTGGCAGCATCGGTTCGACCGCGCCGGGGACGTAGACGCTCGTCCCCCGCCGGTAGGCCTCCCGGTCGATCGCGGAGCGCGGCGGGACGTAGGCGGAGACGTCGGCGATGTGCACCCACACCATCCAGCCGCCCCCGTCCGTGGGGCGGCAGGAGACGGCGTCGTCGAAGTCCCTGGCCGTCGTCGGGTCGATCGTGAAGGTCGGCAGGTCGCGCAGGTCGCGTCTCGCCCCGCGCACCTCGACCGGCGCCGCCGAGGCCTCCGCGGCGGCGCGGCTCACCGTGGTCTCGAAGCCACGGGCGAGGCCACGGTCGAGCATCAGCGCCTCGATCACGTCGCGGGCGATGGTGGGCCGTCCGATCCGGTGGTGAACCCGCGCCCGCGCTCCCTGGCCGCGGCGACCCGACACCCCGGGCGTCACGAGCACGAGGTCGCCGACGTCGTAGCGCGAGTCCCGGCTGACGGCGAGCCGCGGTCCGGGGCCGAAGAACGGCTCGGCGACGAGGAACTTCCCCCGTCGCTGCACGAGCGCGACGAGGCCGCGCGCGTTCGGCTCAGCGGATCTCGGCGGCGACGGTCTGCTCGGCGACCTTGAGTGCGTGCGCGCTCGGCGCATTCGGGTTGTCGTAGACGTAGACGTTCGGCTGGATGCCGCGCCCCTCCTTCACCCCGCCGCCGCCGAGGTTCTGGTTGTTCGGGGTGAAGTACTCGCCGACCGTCAGGTCGAGAGCGGAGCCGTTGGGCAGGGGGAACAGCTCCTGGAAGACGCCCTTGCCGTACGTGCGGGTGCCGACGACCTTCGCTCTCCCCCGGTCCTTGAGCGCGCCCGTGACGATCTCCGCCGACGAGGCGGTCCCCCGGTCGACGAGCACCACCATCGGCACGCGCGGCGCGATCGCGTCGCCGAGGGCGGTGTAGACGGTCGTCGGCTGGCTGCGCCCGCGCGTCGTGACGATCGTCCCGCTCTTGATGAACAGGCTGGCCACCCCGACCGCCTGCGCGAGCAGGCCGCCCGGGTTGTCCCGCAGGTCGAGGATCAGGCCCTTCGCCCCGGCGCGGAGGACGCGCTGCACCTGCTGGCGCAGCTCGTTGGCGGAGCCCTGGGTGAACTGGGTGAACTCGAGGTAGCCGAGGGTGCGGCCCCGGTAGTGCAGCAGCTTCGAGGCGGCCACCGGCACCGTCACGTTCGCCCGCCGCAGCGTGATCTCGCGCAGCTTGCCGTGGCGGATGATCGTCAGGCGCACCGCCGTCCCCGGGGTGCCGCGGATCAGCTTCGACCCCTGCGCGACGGTCTGGCCCGCCAGCGAGTGCGAGTCGACGGCGGAGATGATGTCGCCATGCTGCAGACCGGCGTGCGCCGCCGGTGAGCCCTGGAAGACCTCCTCGATCTGGATGCCGCCCTGCACGGGTTGCGCGGCCACCGAGACGCCGATCCCCGCCACCTGCGGATTGGTCTCCTGCTGGAAGGAGCGGTAGAGGGTGGGCGGGTAGAAGTGCGAGTAGGGGTCGTTCAGGCTCCCGACGGCCGATTCCAGACCGCTGTTGAGCAGCGCCGTGGTGTTGACGGGGCGGTAGTACTCGCGCGCGATCAGGTCGAGCGTGGTCTGCACGAGGCGCTCGTCCGCCGTCCTGGAGACGAAGACCTGCCGGAAGGGCGCGGGCAGCCAGCTCGGGTGGCCGCCGAACCAGACGCCGATGAGCAGCAGGACGACCGCGGTGACGGCGATGAGCGCGTCGCGCAGCAGGGGGAACCGGGAGAGTCTGGACACCACCCTGGCAGGGTAGCCGTGAGGGCGTCTCGGGGCCGTGGCCGCCCGCGGCCGCTCAGACGCGCAGGAAGCGCCGGAGCGAGATGCCCGACCCGAGCGCCGAGACCGCGACGCCCGCCGCCACCAGCACCAGCAGCAGCGGCACGAACGGGATCGTCCGCGGAGCGGCGATCAGCGTGAAGTTGTTGGCGAGCGGATCGAGCACCGCGAGCTTGGTGATCCCGAGGACGACGATGGCCAGCACGGCCCCGAAGGCGCCGACGATCACGCCCTCGATGACGAAGGGCCAGCGGATGAACCAGTCGGTGGCGCCCACGAGCTTCATCACCTCGACCTCCCGGCGGCGGGCATAGAGGGAGAGACGGATGGTGTTACCGATCAGCAGCACCGAGGCGGCGATGAGCAGCGCGGCCAGGAGCGCCGCCGTGATCATCACGAAGCGCGTGACGGTGAGGAGCTTCTGGGTGTCCTCGGTGTGATTGGAGACCTTCTCGATCGACGGGTCGAGCATGCCGCCGCTGCTCGAGTGCAGGATCGCGGCGCGCACGCCCAGAACGTAGGACGGGTTCGTCGGGTAGATGTGGAAGGTGTCCGGGAGCGGGTTGATGTTGCCGAGGATCTCGTAGGCGACCGGGTTCTGCCGCCGCTGCTGGGCGAGCGCCTGCCGTTTGGACTCGAACACGACGCGCGCGACGTGCGGCAGGACGCGGAGCTCGCGCTCGACCCGCGCGTCGTCGGCGGCGGTCGCCTTCTGCTGCATGTAGACGTCGACGAGCACGCGGCTGCGCACGCTGTTGGCCGCGCCCTGGGTCGCCTGGACGATCGGGATGAAGACCCCGACGACGATCAGGGTCACCGTGATGGTGGCGAGGGCGGCGAAGCTCGGCGCCGCGTTGCGACGCATCGCCCGCAGCGCCTCGCGGATGAAGAAGCCCAGGCTGAACCGCACGGTGCTCAGAGGGTCTGGGGTGGCTCGTGGGGGCCGCGCAGGCGCTGGGCGAACTCGCGCGTGGACTCGTCGCGGGCGTAGAGCCCGGCCGCCTCGTCCCGGATCACCCGGCCACGCGAGAGCTCGAGCACGCGTCGGCGCATCTTGTCGACCATCACGTGGTCATGTGAGGCGACGAGGACCGTCGTGCCGGTGCGGTTGATCCGGTAGAGCAGGCGCATGATGTCGATGCTCGTCTCGGGGTCGAGGTTGCCCGTCGGCTCGTCCGCGAGCAGCAGCGGCGGATGGTTGACGAAGGCACGGGCGATCGAGACCCGCTGCTGCTCCCCGCCCGAGAGCTGATCGGGGTAGTTGTGGAGCTTGGTCGAGAGGCCGGTGAGGCGCAGGACGTCCGGGACCCGGGCGCGGATCTCGCGGCGCGAGTGGCCGGTCACCTGCAGCGCGTAGGCGACGTTGTCGTAGACCGTCCGGTTCGGCAGCAGCTTGAAGTCCTGGAAGACGACGCCGACGTTCCGGCGGTAGAAGGGGATCTGCCGGCGGGTGATGGCGGCGAGGTCGCGGCCCGCGACGCGGATCGTGCCCTCGGTCGGCTCGAGCTCCTTGATCAGCAGTCGCATCACCGTGGACTTCCCCGAGCCGGTGGAGCCGATCAGGAAGACGAACTCCTCGCGGTCGACGGAGAAGGTCGCCTGGTCGAGCCCGTAGACGCCGGTGCCGTACTTCTTCGTCACCCCGCGGAACTCGATCACCGTGTTGCGGCTCATCGGGGGCATGGGACGCTCGAGGTGTGGCGTCGGTCGGGCAGCGCTGCGCGCGGCGTCCGCACGGGACAGCGACCGGCCCCGGGTTCTGGCATCTGGACTCGCCATGAGGTGCGGCCCAGCGTAGCGGCCGTGGTGCCGGCGACTCCAGGCGGCAGGCTGCATGCAAGCAGAGTTGCACCCCCCCGTCCCGAACCGCCGGGGCGCGGGCCCGGTACGGCGCTCGTGATCGCTACCTTCTCTGTCATGCCCCAGATCTCCACCACCGTCCTGAGCAACGGCCTGCCCCTGCACCGGATCGCCATGGACGGCACCCGCGCCGTCACGCTCATGGTCGCCTTCGACGCCGGTGCTCGCACCGAGCGTCCGGAGGAGAACGGCATGGCGCACTTCCTCGAGCACCTGGTCTTCAAGGGTGGGGAGAAGTACCGGACCTACCGAGACGTCAACGAGGCCGCGGAACGCAACGGGGCGGTGCTCAACGCCTACACGAGCCACGACCTGGTCGCGTTCCACATCACGGCGCGCTCGACCCGGGGCGTCGAGGCCGCCGACCTGCTCACCGACTTCGTCGCCCGGCCCTCGCTGGATCCGGTCGAGCTCGACAAGGAGCGAGGCGTGGTCGTCCAGGAGATCGCGCGCTACAACGACCAGCCCTCGGCGGTCGCCGAGCACCTGATCGACGAGGCCGTGTTCGGCGACCATCCGCTCGGGCGCCCCGTGCTCGGGCCGGCCGAGCATCTCGCCGAAACCTTCACCCGCGAGGGCATCATCGCCTTCCGCGACCGCCAATGGGCGCCCGAGCGCGGCGCGGCCCTCGCGGTCGGCAACCTCGAGGCGCTCGGCCCGGAGTCGCCGCTCGAGGAGCTCTTCGAGCGCTTCGCGCCGATCGCCCGCCCGGCGGGCTTCGAGCCGGCGCCCGCGCAGACGCCGCGCGTGCTCGTCACCGAGCGTGACTCCAACCAGTCGCATCTGCGCATGTCCTACCGACCGGCGATCGACGTGACCGAACCGGCCCAGCGGGCCGCGCTGGCGATCTACTCGACGCTCCTCGGCGGTTCGATGGGCTCGCGCCTGTTCGACGAGATCCGCGAGCAGCGCGGCCTGTGCTACTCGGTCAGCTCCTACCCGCACGCCTACGCGGACGTGCCGGTGCTGCAGCTGAGCGCCGGCCTGGAGAGCGGGAAGTGCGTCGAGGCGTTCCGGCGCATGGGTGAGATCGTCAACGAGCTGCGCGACGACGGGCCGACCGAGGCGGAGGTCGAGCGCGCTCGCGCGTACGCCGCCGGGGCGCGAGCGATCGCCTTCGAGAACACCGGCGCGATCGCCCGCACGGCGGCCACCCAGGCGATCGTGTTCGGCCAGGACGTCGACCCGGACGCGTCGATCGCCGCGCTGGACGCCGTCACCTTCGAGCAGGTGCGCGAGGTGGCCGCCGGCATCTCCACCGAGTATTCGGTGGCCTGCGTGGGCCCGCACTCGGTCGAGGAGTTCCAGACGGCCCAGTGACCCGGTGGCGCCCCGCGCGCCGCTGCGGGTGCGTGAGGCTGCGACCGCGTTAGGGGCCTGTTGCGTGTGCCCCGCGGCCCTTGCGCCGCGGCGTGGTGCGTGTGGACAATCACCCTGTGCCGGCCACCCTCGCGCTGAACCGGGCAGAGCTCCGTCGCTACCTCGAGCGCGTCGGCGACCGCTGGCGCCTCGACGGCGCCTATCTCGGGGGCTCGGCGCTCACCGGGGGCGCCGTGGAGCCGTCGCTCGTCGGCCGGGAGATCGAATACACCGTCGTGCTCGTCTCCGACGCCTTCGACGAGATCCCCTGGCTGGAGCGGACCTACGTCGCCGCGTCACTGTGGGACGCGCTCGAGATGGGCGCGCCGGCCGAGCTGCACTGCTACACCTGCGCCGAGTTCGAGCGCAAGCGCGACACGATGCCGCCCGTCCGTGACGCGGTCTGGCACGGGCTCGATCTGCTCAGCTTCCTCTGATCGCCGCGAGCCCGCGGTCGGTGCCGATCGCGATCTCGGGACGTCGTCCCGGCGCCAGCCAGCGCAGCAGCCGCAGGAGCCGGGGCAACGGCAGGGCGATGCATCCGGCGGTGGCGGAGCCGACCCAACGGTGCACGAAGATCCCAGAGCCGGGCGCTCCGCGGCCACGCCGGATCGGGCCCGTGTTGAACGCGATCGGGATGAGATACGGGTAGGCCGCCCCCTCCGTCCAGAGCGCCTCGGATCCGCTGGCGAAGGTCGGGGTCACGCCGCACGGGACGTGCACGAACCGGTTGTAGCGCGGGCTCGCCGGATCCTCGTCCCACCAGTCACCGCAGCGCAGACGGTGGTACGGGTACCGCAGCCCGCCGGGGTCGGGTCGCGTGCCGTAGATCGTCGCGCCGAAGCCAAAGACGCCGATCGGGGTCGCGTGGTCGCCCTCGCGGCGGCGCGCGGCGAGCACGAGGCCGCCGCCCCCGGTCTCCACGGGCCAGGGGCCGAGCATGGGCCGCCACGGCCCGCCCGGCCGGGGCCGCGCGTACGCGCGCAGCGTCGCGATCCGCTGTGGCCCGGGCGGCTCGGGCGTCGGGCTCGACACGACGACGAGCTGCCGCGCCGCGCGCGCGACCCGGGGGCCCGCGGCGGCCGGGGCGGCGACGGCCGGTCCGGCGCCTGCCGCCCCGACGAGCAGCGCCACGCCGAGCCCACGCCCCGCCAGCGCGCGCACGACGGCCACCGTCTACCCGATGGCGATCATGCGCTCGATCGGGCGACGCGCCCGTTCGGCGACCGCCGCGTCGACCTTCACCTCGTAGCGCAGATCGCGCAGCGCGTCGCGCAGCTTCGTCAGCGTGATCATCTTCATGAAGCGGCAGGAGGCCGCCTCGTTGGCGGCGATGAAGTTCGTCTCGGGCGCGGCCTGGCGCAGCGGGTGGAGCATCCCGACCTCGGTCGCCACGATCGCGGTGCGCGGCTCGGGATGGCGGTGCGCGTAGCTCAGCATCCCGCCGGTGGAGAGCAGGTGCACGCCGTCGGAGCTGATGTCGCCGGCGGCGGCGTACTCCATGACGCTCGTCGAGCAGCCGCACTCCGGGTGGATGAGGAAGTCCGCCTCCGGGTGGGCGGCGCGGACGGCGTTGATGTCGCTCGGCCGGATGCCCGCGTGCACGTGACATTCCCCGTCCCACACGTTGAGCCGGCAGCCGAGCGTCTTCTCGACGTACGCCCCCAGGAACATGTCGGGACCGAAGAGGATCTCGGTGTCGGGACCGTGCTCGCGCAGGATGTGGGCGACGACCTCCACGGCGTTGGCCGAGGTCACGCAGTAATCGGTCTCGGCCTTGACGGCCGCCGTCGTGTTGACGTACATCACGACGACCGCCCCGGGATGGTCGTCCTTCCAGGCCCGCAGCTGCTCAGCGGTGATCGAGTCGGCCAGCGAGCAGCCGGCGTCGAGGTCGGGGATGAGCACGACCTTCTCCGGCGAGAGGATCGACGCGGTCTCGGCCATGAAGTGCACGCCGCAGAAGACGATCGTCTGGGCCTGCGCGGCGGCGGCCTGGCGACTCAGCCCGAGGGAGTCGCCGACGTAATCGGCCACGTCCTGGATCTCGGGGAGCTGATAGTTGTGAGCGAGGATCACGGCGCCGCGCTCCCGGGCCAGCGCCCGCACCTCCTCGCGCAGCGCCGGCAGGTTCTCGAGCAGCAGCGGGGCGGGCGAGCTGGTCCCGACGGCGTCGAGCACGGGAAGGTTCATGGCAGCGGTTCGAGTAGGAGCGAGAGGTCGAGCGCCGGCGCGCTGTGGGTGAGGGCGCCGACGGAGATGAAGTCTACGCCGGTTTCGGCGACCTCCCGGATCGTCTCGAGCGTGAAGCCGCCACTCGCCTCCAGCTCAGCCCGACCGGCGACGCGCTCCACCGCCGCGCGCAGCTCGGCCGGCGGCATGTTGTCGAGGAGGAGCCGGGGCACGATCCCGACCGCGGCGCCGGCCGCGAGCGCCTCATCGACCTCGGCGAGCGTCTCGCACTCCACCTCGAGCGGCAGGTGCGGGGCGTGGTGGTGGGCGCGCCGCACCGCCTCCCCCACCCCACCGGCCATCGCCGCATGGTTCTCCTTGATGAGGATCGCGTCGAACAGGCCGATCCGGTGGTTGACCCCACCGCCGGCGAGGACGGCCCGCTTCTGGAGTCGGCGCAGTCCGGGGACCGTCTTGCGGGTGTCGAGGATCCGCGCGTGTGTCCCCGCCACCGCGCGAACGCAGCGGGCGGTCAGGGTCGCCACGCCGGAGAGCTGCTGCAGGAAGTTGAGAGCGGTCCGCTCGGCGACGAGGAGCCCCGCGGCCGAGCCGGTGACCTCGAGCACCGGCCCGTTCTCCCGCCACACCCCCTCCGGCCCCGTCTGGGTGAGCAGGACGCCCGGTTCCACGGCGCGGAAGACCTCGGCGGCGACGTCGAGGCCGTAGACGACGCCCGGCGCCTTCTGGGTGATCCGCGCGACGGCCATCCGCCCCGGGGTGACGGTCGCCTCGGTGGTGACGTCGCCGGGGCCGACGTCCTCGGCGAGGGCCCGGCGGACGAGTGCGCCGACGTCCGCCTGATCGACCTCGTCCTGATCCACAGCGGGCAGCATACGCATCACCGGCTGGGCGGCCGCGCGCCCGCCCGGAGCGGTGCGCTCAGACGAGCACCCGGAGCGTCCGAAAGGTTGGATCGGCGGCGCCGTGGAGGCGTGCGCCGGCGGCGACGAGCGCCTGCAGGTACGAAACGACCTCGGCGGTGACGAGCTCGCCGGGCAGCAGGGTCGGCACCCCGGGCGGATACCCGGCGACGGCCTCGGTGGACACCCGGCCGATCGCCTCCGACACCGCCACCGCCTCGCTGCGCCCGAGGAAGGCGTCGCGCGGGGGGACCACGGGCTCGGGGCCGAGTTCGGCCGGCAGCTGCGCGAGCACGCCCGGATCCGCGGCCACGGTCGCCGCGCCCTCCGCGGGCGTGATCCGGCGCACCGTCTCGGCCAGGTCGTGCGCGACCCGATCGAGCGGCTCGACCGGTTGTCCGATGCCGAGGACGAGCACGACGGTCGCGTGCGTGGCGAGCTCGACGTGGATGTCGTAGGAGGCACGCAGCGCGCTCGCCACCCGGTAGCCGGTGACGCCGGTGCCGCGCACGTCGATCACGATCCGCAGCGGATCCCAGCCGGCGACCCCGGGGCGGCCGATCCACTGCTCGCCGACGATCGCGCAGCCCGGGATCCGGGAGATCGCCTCACGCGCCCGCGCGGCGGCGTGGATCGTGCGGTCGAGCAGCAGCTCGCCGTGCACCGCGAGCTGCCGGCGCGCGGCATCCAGCGACGCCATCAGCAGGGCGTTGGGGCTCGTCGAGCGGACGAGCCTGACGGCACGCTCGATCGCCCCGACGTCGACCCGGCCGGTGTCGGCCACGAGCAGCATCGCGGACTGCGTGAGGCTCCCCACGATCTTGTGGGTGGAGGCGAGCATCGCGTCGGCGCCGAGCTCGAGCGGAGAGCGCGGCAGCGCGGCGTGGAAGCCGAAGTGGGCCCCCCAGGCACAGTCGACGATCAGCGGGACCCCCGCGCGGTGCGCCACCTCGGCGCACCCCTGCACGTCCGCCGCCATTCCGTAATACGTGGGCGAGACGATGAACGCCGCGGCGTACGGCCCGCCCGTCGCCAGCGCACGCTCGAGCGCCTCGGGCGTCACCCCGTGCGCGATCCCGAGCTCCAGGTCGTACTCCGGCGAGACGAAGCGCGGCAGGCCGCCGGAGAGCACGAGGCCGTCGATCATGCTCGCGTGCGAGTTGCGCTGCAGCAGGACGCGCGTGCCGGGACCGGCCAGGGCGAGACAGAGCGCGTGGTTGCCCTGGGTGGCGCCGTTGGTCAGGAACCAGCAGCGGGCGGCCCCGTAGGCCTCGGCGGCGAGGCGCTCGGCCCGCTGGTAGGGCGTCGGGTCCGGACCGACGTCGATCCCCTCGATGTCCTGGGGCACGTCGAGCAGCAGGGCGGCCTCACCGAGCGCGCTGCGCAGTCCCGGGTCGGCGCCCCCGCCGCCCTTGTGCCCGGGCACGTGAAAGCGGGTCGAGCCTCGCAGGCCGTACGCCGTGACGGCCTCCAGGTACGGGGCGGTCGGCTGCTCGGCCGGCCGCGCTGCGGCATCAGACGCCATGCGCCGCCGCCCTCAGCAGATAGGCGCGAACGAAGCCGTCGAGGTCACCGTCGAGCACGCGGCTCGCATCGCCGATCTCGTAGTCGGTGCGGTGATCCTTGACCATCGTGTACGGGTGCAGCACATAGGAGCGGATCTGCGAGCCGAAGTTCACGTCCTGGGCCGCTCCCTTCTCGCGCGCGATCTCCGCCTGGCGCTCCCGCTCCGCGCGCTCGGCCAGCTTGGAGCGGAGCATCGCCATCGCCTCGGCCCGGTTGGAGGACTGCGAGCGCTCGTTCTGGCACTGCACGACGATGCCCGTCGGTCGGTGCGTGATCCGCACGGCGGAATCGGTCTTGTTCACGTGCTGGCCGCCGGCGCCGCTCGCCCGGTAGGTGTCCACCTGGAGGTCGTCGTCGTCGATCTCGATCTCCCCGACGTCATCGACCACCGGCGAGACCTCGACGCCCGCGAAGCTCGTCTGGCGGCGGTTGGCCGAATCGAACGGCGAGAGCCGCACGAGCCGGTGGACGCCCTTCTCGCTGCCGTACAGGCCGTAGGCGTTCTCCCCCTTGACCAGGAACGTCGCCGACTTGATGCCGGCCTCCTCACCCGGGGACGCCTCGAGCAGCTCGACCTGAAACCCGCGCTTCTCAGCCCAGCGCATCTCCATGCGCAGCACCATCTCCGCCCAGTCCTGCGCGTCGGTGCCGCCCGCCCCGGCGTTGACCGTCACAAACGCGTCCCCGGTGTCGTAGCGTCCCGAGAAGAGCCGCTCCTCCTCGAGGGCCTGCAGCCGCGCCTCGACGCTCGCCACCTGCTCCAGGACCTCGCCGGCCAGCGACGCGTCCTCGTCGGCCATCTCGGCGAGCGCGTCGAGGTCCGCGGCGTCACGCTCGAGCGCCTGGAAGCTCGTCAGCTTGCGCGACGCGCGGGCGTGCTCGGCGCTGACCTGCGCCGCGCGCTCCTGGTGGTCCCAGAACCCGGGTTCGCCCATCTCCGTCTCGAGCGCGGAGGCGCGCTCGGCGAGCCCAGCCGGGTCAAAGATAGTCCGAGAGCAGTTTGAGCTGCTCACGGATGGCAGTGAGGCGCTGGGACAGCGGCTCGGAGGGTGCGGTCGACATGCGAGGCAACCGTAGCAAGCCGCGGCCCGTACAGTCCCGCTCATGACCCAACTCACTGATCCCGACGTGCAGGCGCTGCTCGACGCGCCCAACCACGCCGTCCTCTCCACGCAGAACGGCGACGGCAGCATCCTCTCCACCGTCGTGTGGATCGCCCACGAGGACGGCGAGCTGTTCGTCAACAGTGCCCTCGGGCGCCGCTGGCCGACGAACCTCGA